>JAGWMJ010000011.1 GCA_028871815.1 Armatimonadota bacterium
TTCCCCGTCTTCGCGCAGGCCCGAGAAGAGGCACGCAAAACCGTGTGCCTCAGCAACGTCCGGCAGCTGGCCACCGCGAACGAAATGTATATCCAGGACTACGATGAGCAGGTCGTCCTCGACCTGGCATCGGATCCCGCCGGCACCGTGCTCTACACGTGGCAGGACCTGGTTCAGCCCTACACCAAGAGCTACCCCATCGTCAACTGCCCAGACGCTCCCTCCGGCTGGGACGGCGGTCCGCCCGACTACGGATACTGGCTCAGCTACGGCATCAACGGCCGCGCAGCGATCCAGGGCTTCCCGTACTGGGTGACCCGCGGGCCCGGTTCCTGGTTCCAGCAGTACATCGCAGCCGGCGTACAGTACGACGGCATTGCGGGTGACGCCGACATGCACCACTTCTACTATCCGAACGTGGTGAACTCGCTGGCGCTCGCCAATGTTGCCCGCCCATCCGAGTATGTCTTCATCCAGGACGCCGGCAACTTCGACGCGTGGCACGGCATCTTCGGCATGCAGTCCGCGCTCGGCTGGTGCGGCGCGTGGGTGGATCCGGCCAAGTATCCAGGCTGGGGCACCAGTTCTCCTCCGGCGTACGCGTTCTTCGGACCGCAGCCCCGCCACTCCGGTGGCAACCAGTTCTGCTATGTCGCAACCCGCGCCACTACCTACGGAGAAGGCGTAGCGAACATCGCGTTTCTGGACGGCCACGCGAAGGGGATGAAGGCCGGACAGTGGCTGCAGATACTGGCCGGCAGCACCAACGGTGGCGCGCCCGGCGAACTGAACTACTTCGAACCAAATCAGTAACTCGGCCTGACTGCTCGCTGCGGAATACAGCAGAAACGAGGGTCGGAGCGCAATTCGCGCTCCGACCCTCGTTTTGTGTGCCGCCTGCCGTCCGTGCAAGCAGGGTTGGTAACGGGGTATACTGGCTCACGCCGTTGCTGGAACGGCAAAGTGCGAAAGGGCGCTCGTAGCTCAGCGGATAGAGCGATAGGTTGCGGACCTATAGGCCGGGGGTTCGATTCCCTTCGAGCGCATTGCATGCCTGGCGCGTTGAGGCATACGAATTGGTTTAGCTGCCCTCGTAGCTCACCGGATAGAGCGCTTCCGTCCTAAGGAAGGCGCAGGGGGTTCGATTCCCTCCGAGGGCGCCATCCATGACCACGGCACCTGGTGCGAAGGTGGCATGGCTCGGAGAGATGTCCGAGTGGTCGATGGTGCGGCTCTCGAAAAGCCGTGGGCGTCACAGCCCCGTGGGTTCGAATCCCACTCTCTCCGTACGCATTCGGAACGGTGCGCGCCCTGCCAACGCAGCTATTACGGGCTAGCGGGCAAAACGCGAGGCGGTTTGCCACGCTCCGCGAATTAGCGGCGCCCACCCGCCGCCGCAGGTCTCGCGCCCTCCTTTCGCGGAGCGGCATCCAGTTCACCTGCGCCCCACGATCTCCGAACCGAAGTCAGCTTGACGGCAACCGTTTGGCCAACCTGCCGCCTGCTGTCGTCCAGATCGATCAATAGCCCGCCTGCCCAGCCTACGCATCGCCCGGCCTCTTTGAGCAGCGATCGCGCCACGCGACACTGTGTGACCCCGGAGGCACGCAGTGACGCGACCTCCGCTTCCAGCGCGTCGGCATCGGCCGGTTTGATCGAGTACTTTTCCAGGTGCGCGTCATCGTCGGCACGCACAAAGACCGCGCACTGCAACAGCCGCTCCAGCTCCTCAACGGCAGCGCTTTCGGGACCGATCAACAGTTCGGCCACATCGGTGTGGCACCGCACGATGAACGCCTTGCCACGATTTGCCTGTGCCGAAGCCATCCGGCGCAGGTCACGCTCAATCAGGTTGGTTACGCTCTCCGCCGATGGCAGATGACCGCGACCGTTGCAGTACGGACACTCGTCCGTCATGAAGCCGGTGAGCGTTTCGCCGGTTCGCTTACGCGTCATCTCCACCAGCCCCAGCCCGCTTATTCCGGAAATCCGCGTGCGAGAGCGGTCCTTCCGGAGCGCAGACTCCAGCGTGCGCAGCACGGTCTGCTTGTCGCGGACGCTGGACATATCGATAAAGTCGATGACAATGATTCCGCCGATGTCACGCAGGCGCAGCTGTCGCGCGATCTCATCGGCAGCGTCGACATTCGTCTTAAGAATGGTCTCGTTCAGGCTGGCGCCGCCAACGTACCGGCTGGTGTTCACGTCGATCACGGTGAGGGCTTCGGTCTCGTCAATAACCAGCGAACCGCCGTTCTTCATGAAGACCTTGCGGCGCGTCAGCCGGTCCAGCTCCTCCTCCAGGCCAAAGTGATCGAAAATCGGCTCGCGCCCATCGTAAAGTTGGATCCGCCCGGCGAGACCAGGTGAAATCCGCATCAAGAGGTCGTTGGCCTTCTCGTACTCCGCCGGATCGTCGATGATCATGCGGTCCACGTCGGAACCGAAGATATCACGGATGGTTTTGTACAGCAGAGAGAGATCCTGCTGCACCAGCGCCGGGGCGCGGCGCTCTCCGGCGGCGATCTGTACATCGGACCAGGTCTTCTTGAGGAACTCGATATCCTGGACCAGATCCTCTTCCGCCTTGTCTTCGGCCTCGGTCCGCACGATGATGCCGGCGCCGGCTGGCCGCAGCTTGTCGGCGATCCGGCGCAGCCTGTCGCGCTCGCGCGCATCCTCAATCTTGCGCGAAATGCCGATCGAGTTGATCTCCGGCATCAGCACCAGATACCGGCCGGGAAGCGATATCCGTGTAGAGACGCGCGCGCCTTTGGTGCTCCGCGGCCCCTTGATCACCTGAACCAGCAGCTCCTGGCCGGTGCGCACCACGTCGCGTATACGCTGGTCGCGCAGGTCGGAGCGCCGCAGCCGGCCGCGACCCTGCTGCCAGCGGGTTGGCGATGCGCTGGCGGCCACCGGCGCCGCTTCCTCGGCTGCCTGGTCGTCATCGGCGTACTCGATATCGTCGGCCAGGTCGTCATCGTCCGGCTCGTCATCATCGGTGAGATCACCAGACTCCGCACTGTCGGCCTCTTCAACTCTTGCCACCGGACCGGGCGCCGGCTTACCGCGGCTTGCCAGGCTGCCGCTGAAGCTGGTCGGCAGCACGTCGCCCACATAGAGGAACGCGTTTCGCTCCAATCCGATGTCGACGAATGCAGCGTCCATGCCCTGCAGCACGTTGACCACCTTGGCCTTGTAGACGCCGCCGACCACGCGCTCTTCACGCTCGATCTGAAGCTCCAGGGGCCGCGAATCCTCCACCACGCAGATGCGAGTTTCGCGTTCACCAACGTTCACAATAATCTCTTTGCTCAACTGCGGGTCACTCCTCACACGCCAGCTGCCCGACTTCCGGGACAATCAGACGCACTCGATGTATTTTTCGCGGCGTCAACTCCGCGCCGCGCTCCGCCAGCAACTGCACGATCTCGTTCGGCTTGGCGGCGCCGCCTTCGCCGATCCCAACAGTGGCCGATATCACGGCCCGATCCTTCGCGGCCGGCGCCGCAGCAATCCGGTAGAGCCATGGCCGCACATCCACCCGCCGCGACTTTCCCTGCCGGATGCGCTCGATGGGCAGCTCCGCTGCATTTTGCACAGATTCCAGCGCCCGGCAAAGCGCATCGAAACTGCCGGGCGGCACATCGCAAAACACCTGGTATTCGGCGCGCGTGAAGCCATTCAGGAAGCCGCCTACGCGTTCGGCAGGCATCGCAGTGCATGAGACGATGGAGATTCCAGGCGGCAGCACCGCGGTAAGTCGAGCGGCAGCTTCATCCATCGCCAACTCCGCTTCGAGATGGATACCCAGAACCTCACCATCGCCTGTAACACCGGTGCTGAGTGCGGAAGCGAAAACGAGGCGGGCGCGCGGATTGAATCCGGCGGTGTAGGATACCGGCAGGCCCGCCCGGCGTACCGCGCGTTCAAACGCTCTCAGAAGGTCGAGGTGCGAGAGCCATCGAACGGGCTCCGTTTTGCGAAAAGTTACAATGCAGGCTGTCAATCCAATTTGTCGGCAACTGCAGTGGCGTCGGTGGATCGCCCACTAGCAAGGTGAGCCGGTCGCATCCATCGCACGGGGCGGCCGGCTCGTGGGTTCAACCGCACGCCTACCCTTTAGCCCATCTTTGTCGCAGACTTGTGCTTGAGCGCCGCGAGGATTTTGGCCTTCTTTTGGGCCGGCGTCAGCTTGCTGAAGATGGCAGGGCAGCTGGAGCAGCAGAAGTGGACGCGATAGCCCGCAAACACCACAGGCTTGATGGTCTTGCTGGCAGCATCCAGTTCGATTGGGCAAGTCCACACGTCCGTGAGCTTTTTCGCCACTTTCACGTGCTTTGCGTGCTTGACCAGCTTGTGTGCCTTTGGCTTAGGTCCGGCAAACGCCACTGCGCTGAGTAGAAGGAGTGCTGCGGAGCAGAGAGCGACAGTTCTTTTCATGATATTCCCCATGGCGCCGGCGTGGCGCCGAACACCGTTGCGGTTGCGACGCAATGTGTCGCAACCCGCAGGTTGACTGTGAAGATAGTACCCGAGATGCCCTGGTGAGCGGCGCCATGGTATCGGATCGGAGCTCGTCATCCGGCTGCTGCGTGAAATGCCAGCGCAGCATTCTCCGCCACCATTGAGATGTCGTCAGGCGTCATTGCGGCCGACACAAACGCCGTCTCGAATTGCGACGGCGGCCAGTACACTCCATGATCGAGCAGATGGTGAAACCATCGACCGAATCTCGCACGGTCGCATCGCGACGCGGCGTCGTAATCGGGCACGGCATCCTGATCGGTAAAGAAGACCGTGAGCATCGATTGATACTGCGAAACGTAGACGGGCAGTCCGGCCTCTTTGGCGCCGGCTCGGAGCGCGGCGGCCAGGCCGGCAGCCAGCCCGTTGAGCCGCGCATACAGCGCGCCGCCGCCGTTTCGCAGCTGGCGCAGAGTTTCGATGCCGGCGGCAGTGGCAACGGGATTACCGGAGAGCGTGCCGGCCTGATAGACCGGTCCCAGTGGCGCGACCTGCTCCATCACGTCGCGACGGCCACCATAAGCACCGAGCGGGAACCCGCCGCCGAGTATCTTGCCGAACGTGGAGATATCCGGAGCGATTCCAAACTCACCCTGGGCGCCACCCAGGCCGACGCGGAAGCCGGAGATGACTTCATCGAATATCAACAGCGCACCGGCAGTCGCTGTGAGCCGGCGCAGCGCCTCCAGGAACCCGCTCTGCGGCGGAACCAGACCCATGTTTCCGGCAACCGGCTCTACGATAACGCAGGCGATACGCCCGCCCTCGGCTTTGAAAAGCTTTTCGGCTGCGCCGATATCGTTGTATGGCAGCGTGAGCGTGTCGGCAACCGCCGCTGGGGGCACGCCGGCGCTGTCGGGCAGGCCGAGCGATGCCACACCGGATCCGGCGGCAGCCAGCAGGCAATCGGCATGACCGTGGTAACATCCGGCAAACTTTACAATGCGGTTTCGGCCGGTAAAACCGCGGGCAACCCGGATAGCGCTCATAGTAGCCTCCGTGCCGGAGGAGACCAGCCGGAGCATTTGGACCGAGGGCACCGCACGGCACACTTCCTCGGCAAGTGTAACCTCCAGCGCGGTGGGTGCGCCGAAGGTAGTGCCGAGTTCAGCCTGCGCGCAGGCAGCCCGCAGAACATCGGGGTGCGCATGGCCCAGGATGAGCGGCCCCCAGGATGAGACCATATCGATGTACCGGTTGCCATCCGCATCCCAAACATGGCAGCCGGAGCCACGCTGCAGGAACCGAGGTTCGCCGCCGACGGACCGAAAAGCGCGAACCGGCGAATTAACGCCGCCCGGTATGTGGCGCTCGGCGCGCGTCATCAACTCGGACGAGCGTTCTACGGGCAGACTCTCTGGTGTCGTCATGGTATAGCTCCCGGGCGGCTGGCGGCAGGTATCGCAAAGCAAAAAAGTTAAAGTTGAAGTGCACTGTACCTCAAGCCATCGCGCGCCGCGAGGCTGCTGAGGCGGTGCAAGGAGCAATCCAGTCATGAAGAGTTCACCCTTTTTCGCGCTGCTGAGCGCCGTCGCCGCCCTTACGCCAACCCTATGCGCCGCGCAGACTCCGCCCACTTCAAACCGGCCACAGCCGCACCGCCTTACTGTTTCAGGCCACGCCGATATCAAGGCGACGCCGGATGAGGCCACGATCAGTGTGGGTGTGGTGACGGATGACAAATCGGCCGTAGCAGCCGCGCGGGATAACGCGCTGGCAGCCACGCGCGTCCGGGATGCTGTCGCCAGCCTTGGCGTGGCGGAGAAGGATATTCAAACATCCAACTACAGCGTTCAACCGCTGACCACAGGTGGCTTTAACAATGAGCCGCAGCGCATTACCGGCTATCGTGTTTCGAACGATGTTCTGGTCACCGTGCGCAAGCTGACCACGCTGGGGCCTATCCTCGATGGCGTCACCAGCGCCGGCTCCAACTCGGTGAACGGCATCTCATTCCGCGTGGCGCACCCGGATGTGCAGCACGATGCCGCGATAGCCGCCGCTATAAAAGATGCGCGCCGGCAGGCCGACGTGGCCTGCACCGCCGGCAATCTCCACGTGGTTGCCACCCTGGACGTGAACATTTCCAGCGTGTCGCGACCGCAGCCAATGTACTTTGCATCCCGCGCGATGGCCGGCATGGCCGCCGCGCCTTCGACGCCGGTTGAACCCGGGCAGGTGACAATCACGGCCGACGTGACCATCGTCTACCAGATCGCGGATGGGGAGGTCCGCTAGCAACGGCCGGTAGTGTCCAGAACGGGCACAGAAGTGGCAAGCGACGGCTGCAACGCCAGTTCCAACCGCACCATCGTACCGGTTCCAAAAGCCTGAATCGGAACAACGGTGTGGTATACTGGTGCCTACGATCAGACAGTTCGTTTCCCGTGCCGTCATGGCAAACGAGCGGCACCGGTCCGGTTCGCGCCAGGGCGTCGTCGTTCCAGCCTGTTCCAGGCGTGCGGGGCCAGCGTCGCAGCACCCTCACGGTGGGGGCAGACAGGCAGAGAGACATGCAGGATTAGATGGATCCGAGCGTGGCACGCACGAACAATCCGGACCACCAGGTCGATCCCGCGACCGCGCCCGCTTCCGTGCCAGCCCCCGAGCTTGACAACGTTGTTCCAGATACAGACGACGCGCGGCTGAAGCTGTTCCACGAATTCGATCCCTTCATCCGCCGGCTGATTGGCAAGTATGCCGACGACGCCGAGATGCGAAAAGACCTTCGCGGCGAGATCTACTTCCGGTTCTGCAAGCTTCTGGACGTCTACGACCCGGAGCGTGGCGTGCCGCTGCGTCCGTATCTTGGCCGCGCGCTGACGACCTCGGTGTACACGTACGCCCGCCATCAATGGCGGCTGCGCAAGCGCGAAGTTGCGAGTTTGAGTGAGGATTACGACCCAACCGATCGTGTGGATCCCACCCCGCAGTGGAACGATCGGATCGCCCAGGATCAGTTTCGTGAGGGCCTGGCCGAGGCGATCTATGCGCTGCCGCGGCGCCAACGGCAGGTGCTTATCCTGCGCTATTACGATGAGCGTTCTTTTGAAGATATCGCATTGGCGCTGAACGTGCGTGATGCAACCGCGCGCTCACTGCTGCGTCACGCGCTCAACAATCTGCGCCGCCAGATCGAGCAGGGCCGCCTCCAGGCCATCTAGCGCCCGGGTTCACTGCGTATCGATCCGCGCTGGGCGCTTGCATGCGAACAGGAATAACAAAACGGGGCCGGCCGCCGCACTCCGCGTGCTGCTGCCGGCCCCGTTGACTGTGTGGCGCCTTCCTCGGCGTCAGTTCATCATCAAGTCGTCCCAAAGCCGTTGAACGCTCTCGCGCCGCGCGGCCTCCACGCGGTTAATCAACTCATCACCGTAGCTCTGCCGGATCTCGTCAACCAGCAGCTTCATGCTATCGACATCTGCAGCGTCACGGCTGAGTTCACGCACCACGGAGGCGTGCAGAAGGCACTCGTAAATCGTTGCGGTCGTATCCGCGTCCGGCGTTTGGCCGGAAGCCTCTTGAAGAAGCAGCAGCGCCAGATTGCGCCGGGCCGGGAGATCGTCGGGCATCGCACTTACGCGGGCTCTGGCATCGCGAAGTACACCGGATTCGACCTGTTGAGCCTGCTTCCGCATAAATGGTGCCTCGGGTATGAGCGCTGCGGCGGGCAGTGCCGCTGCCGGAATGTTGAAGAAACGAACGACCATTTCTCGCATCAATTATAGTACCAAGTCCGCTCTATTTGTGCCCGCGCAGTTAGGAAATGTGCAACGTGGGCGAAACTTTGCCCCAGGCAAGCCGCTACGTGACGGCCACCACCGTATAGCACACCCTGCGCGAGCGCAGCGGGCCTGCCCTTTCACAACGCTTTCAGTAACACCGCGCGCACCGGAGATGCCGTTGCGCCGCAGATGTTGAGCGGCAGCGCGACCAGCGTGTACTCCCCGGCCGGCGCCATTTGGAGGTCGACTTGCTCCAGAATCGCAATGCCGGCGCTGAACAACTTGTGATGGTTGGGCAACTCCTTGCTATCGGCCGGATCCACCGACGGCAGATCGATTCCGAGCAGTATAACTCCGCTCGCTGCCAATAGTGCCACGTGAGCCTCGTTAAGTGCAGCAAAGTGCTCCGGGAACCGGGTTCGGTCGGTCCACGAGCCCGTTCGCACCAGCACACGCGGCGCCACGATGGCCTCAGGTGAGATCGGCGCGATCGAACCGTCACGAAGCACCGGCGCATCGATGACCACCGCAGGGCCAATGAATGCCGCGAGCGGTAGCTGCTCCACAGAGGCCGCTCCGCGCGCAAAATGGCTGGGTGCATCCACGTGCGCGCCGAGGTGGAGCGTCGTGGTGACCACGTCGAGGGAGATCGTGTCGCCACGTTCCAGCGAATGCGGCTCGGTGCGCTGGAACGGCGCATCGCCGGGCCACACCGCTGTGGCCGCAGAGATGGCCGGCGAGATGTCGACAATCCGGCCGTATGGATTCCTTCGCTCCGGCTCCGGCATCACGATCCGGCGATCTCTGAAATGGCGGTGACGGCATCCCAGCAGTCACACCAGCCATTGTAGAGCGGCGCCGGAGCAAGGCGGATGATGTCGGGCGGCCGGTAGTCCGGAACGATGCCCTTTTGAAGCAGCCGCCGGCAAATCTCTTGAGCGTGCTCGTGCCGAAGTGCAACATGGCCGCCCCGGCGCTCCGCGTCGCGCGGGGATGCCACAGTGAACCCCATGGCGCCGAGTTTGAGATCGGCGAGCGCAATCAGCCACTCGGTAAGCTCAACCGATTTGGCCCGCAACTCGTCTATCGGGGCGCCGTCGAACACTTCGAGCGCACCATCGAGCGCAGCCAGGCTCAAGACAGGGGGTGTACCCATTCCCATTGCGGCTGCTCCGGGCGCCGGCGACTGCACCGGTTTCATCTCAAACATCCGCTCTGGGTGAGAGCCGAACCAGCCGGCAAGCCCGGCGGAGCGCCCGAAGTGGCGGCGGTGCATAAAGACGCCGGACGGCGCTCCGGGACCGCCATTGAGATACTTGTAGCCGCACCAGATGGCGAAGTCCGGTCCCCAGGCGTGCAGCTGGTGTGGCACTGCGCCTACGGAGTGGGAAGCATCGAACCCGATGAGAATGCCCTGGGCGTGCGCGGCCTCAGTGAGTCTCGGTATGCTGAGCAGCTGCCCGGTCGTGAAGATGGCTGCCGAGAGCACCGCAAGCACCACGGGACCCTGCATGGCCCGCACAATCGCCTCTTCTTCAACCAGTCCATCGGCGCCGGCTTTTACCCGGATGAGGTTGGTTTCCGGCGACAGGCCGTGCAAGCACAGTTGGCTTCGAAGCGCGTACGAATCGGAGGGAAAGCAGGTGTCATCCACCAGGATGCAGTCGCGGCCCGGCTTCGGCTGGAAGAATGTGGCGGCAAACTGGTGCAGTGCGACTGTGGTGGAGCTGCCGAGAGTCACCTCCCCGTGCTCGGCGCCCGTCAGCCGCTCCAGCCGGTCGACACATCGCGAAAACGCAGTCAGCCAGCCATCATCGTGAAACCAACCACCAACGGCGTTCTCACGCCACATGGCGAGGGCGCGAAGCACGGCTGCCTCGGACGGCTGACTCAGCAGCCCCAGTGAGTTGCCGTCGAGGTAGATGGCGCCGGCCGGCCGCGCGAACATGCTGCGCTGAAAAGCAAATCGATCGTTGCGATCCAGTTCCGCGGCCAGCTCGCGTGACAGTGAGTTCACGCTGATCAGTTTAGCCAAAAAGTGGGCGCCCTGCGCCAGAAGTCGGCGGGGCGCCCGATGATCACGGTCACAAGGAGAGACCGAACTGCAGTTAGTGAGCCACTTCCTTCTCGATCGGCGCGCCGATAATGGTGTGCACACCGTCGGCAAGCCGTCGTCGTTTCTTACGTTGGAGTAGCCGGGCAGATACTTGAGCGCAAACCGGGTGTGCGACGAGCGTTCGCCAATACGGCATCAGGTCACTGCATCCTTCCCGGGCGTTGTTTCGTGCGGCGCGTAGATTTCACGAAGTTCGCCGGCCGTCTCGTAAGCGTCGTCATCTCGAACCGCGCAAGCCCGGGGAATGCCGGCCGCGCCCGGTATCCGGATAGAATGCGGACTCCAGCTCATATGCAAGCCGAACCGTAACGCCTCACCGTTGTCTTGGTTACTCGCATCGCTGCCGGCTTTTAGCCTTTTTGAGCCTGCTACCTGAACGCAGGTCGCCGATCTGCTCTATATATGACTTAGTTTATCACATTTGTCAAGTATATCGGTGTCGTTCCCTCCGTTACAGAATGGAAACGGCTGCCGGAGTACAATAGCTGTGCGGAATTACCACCCACACGGAGATATTGATTGCATGACAGTTGCTGATTTACCCCGCTGGGATCTCACGCCGTTCTTTCCATCGCTGGATTCGTCGGAGTTTCGGCAGGCGCTGGATAGCGCCGAAGCCGAGATTCGCGCGATGCAGGTGCTTTTTGACAAGCACAACGTGCGCCGGCGCACCGAGTCCGAAGTGGATACGGCCTTGGTCACCGCTTGGGAGGATGTGACGACGGCGTTGAACGGTACGCTCGAAGAGGTGCACCTTCTCGAGGCGTACCTGGCATGCCTGGTAACCACGAACGCGAAGGACGAGATTGCGCAGTCATTCGAGTCCCGCCTGGAGACCGCTGCGCAGCCACTGCAGCAGCTGATGACCCGGTACACGGCGTGGTGCGGCACGACCGATATCGACGAGCTGCAGAAGCGGAGTCCGCTTGCGGCGCAGTACGGCTACCTGCTATCTCGCGCTCAACAGTTGGCCGGCCACCAGATGAGCGAAAGCGAGGAGGCGCTGGCGGTTGACTTGCGGTCATCGGGGCTGGCGGCATGGGGAGCGCTCCATGGCAAGATGTCTGCACTTCTTTCCGCGCCGGTAGATGCCGGCAAGGGCGTGGAGCAGCTGCCGTTGAGCGCAGTGCGTGCTTTGGCCGCCGATGCCGACCGCGCTGTGCGGCAGCGCGCCTGGGAAGCCGAGCAAGTGGCGTGGGAGAGCGTGAGTGTTCCGCTGGCGGCGGCTCTGAACGGGATCAAGGGTTGGCAGCAGACGCTGCGTGCCCGGCGCTCGTTCGGCAGCGACGTAGAGCCGACGCTGATTGCCAACGGCATCGACGCCATCACTCTGGAGGCGATGCAGGCGGCATGCATCGAGTCGTTTCCCGATTTTCATCGCTACCTCAGGGCCAAGGCGAAGTGGCTCGGAGTTCCCGTCCTGGCGTGGTGGGATATTTCGGCTCCTGTGGGCAAGGAGGCGCGCATTTGGGGCTGGGCGGAAGCTTCCGAGTTTGTTGCATCCAGTTTCAACCGGTACAGCGCGCGACTGGGCGATTTCGCTACTGCGGCATTTCGGGACGAATGGGTAGACGCGGGTCCCCGGCTTGGAAAGGAGGGTGGCGCCTACTGCATGGGGCTCTCACCCGGTGTGTCACGCGTGTTGATGAACTTTTCCGGATCGTTTACGGATGTCAGCACACTGGCCCATGAACTGGGCCATGCGTACCACAATCTGAACCTGGGCAAGCACGCGATCCTGCAGCGGCGCACGCCGAGTACGCTGGCCGAGACGGCGAGCATCTTCTGTGAGACGCTTACGTTTGACGGAGCGCTTCAGGGAGCCTCCAGCGACGACACGATTGTGCTTCTCGACACGGTGCTGCAGCGCAACCTGCAGGTGGTGGTTGATATCCACTCGCGGTTCCTGTTTGAGCGCGGAGTATTCCAGCGCCGTGCTCAGCGGAACTTGACGGTAACCGAGTTGTGCGATTTGATGACCGAGTGCCAGCGCGCAGCGTACGACTCGGCCGTAGATCCGCTGCACCCATGGATGTGGGCCGTGAAGGGCCATTACTACGGGCCGACGTTCTACAACTACCCGTATACCTATGGCCTACTATTCGGACTCGGTCTCTACAGCCTGTATCGCAACTCTTCGGATACGTTCAAACCGCAGTATGACGACCTGCTGGCCAGTACCGGCACAGCCGATGCCGTATCGCTTGCCGCGCGGTTTGGTATCGATGTCACGTCCACTTCATTCTGGCGGGCGAGCCTCGACATCATTCGCGGCCAGATAGCCGAGTTCGAGTCGGCAGTGGCCGCGGCCGGAAAATAGGGGCGCCCGACGGCTGCGAGCTAACTCCCGGACGACCGATTGGTCGCATTGGTTTAAAAGTCGCATGGGCCCACTCGCGCTCACCGACACGTGGTGGTTCACGCAGGAACGCCCGTGTAACCCCAACCAATAACTGCTATTCGTGCCTCAGCGCTTCGATGGGATCGAGCTTGGACGCGCGGTATGCCGGATAGATGCCGAAGAACATGCCGACGCCTGCGGAGAACACTAGCGCGCCAATTGCCAGGCTCGGCGGCACGTACATGGCGATGCCCTTTTCGCCCGACCTGGGGTTGGTGAGCGACGGTATGAACTGCGTGGCGAAACCGATGAACCACGCTGCCGAACTGCCCAGCAATACTCCGGTCAGCCCGCCGGTACCCGACAACACCGCAGCCTCGATGAGGAACTGAAGGAGAATATCGCGCCCGCGGGCGCCAACGGCCTTGCGGAGTCCGATTTCCCGCGTGCGCTCGGTCACGGAAACCAGCATGATATTCATAATGCCGATGCCGCCCACAAGGAGCGCGAGTCCGGCGATGGAGCCCAACAGCATCGTGAAGATGGCGATAACCCGCCGGATGCTGTCGAGGATATTGTCCATGCTGTCCACGGTGAAGCCGGGCAGGTTATTGTATCGCAGCATCAACAGGCGCCAAACCTGATCCTTTGCGGCGTCCATCTGCTTCAAACTCACCGGTTCCGCATAGATGGCGCTGACGTTTTCGGTACCCAGCAGCCGCTTCTGGACCGTGCTTATGGGGATAAAAACCTGCAAATCGGCATCGCCGTTGAACGTGCGACCCTTCGGCTCCAGCACACCTACCACAGTGAGATAGATGCCGTTCACACTCAGGTCCTTGCCGATCGGGTCTTCCTTGAGAAAGAGCTTGTCTTTCACCTCCGAGCCGATGACGCACACCTTTGCCCACGTGCGCACATCCTGGTTAGAAATGAATCGCCCCTCTTGCACGACCGCGTTGCGCAGCTGCGCGTACTCGGCGCCTACGCCATCGCCGGTGACATCGAGCTCGCGACCCTCGTACTCCGCCGATCCGCCGCCGGTAAGCTGCATTTCGGGCGATACCTGGCCGATAAGGTTGCACTGCTGTTGAATGGCAGCCACGTCCTCCATCGTAAGCCCGGTTATGCGCCGCGTCGTCTTTTTCAGGTCAGCTTTATCGGGGTTGTAAACAATTATGATGAGATTGGAGCCGAGCTTCTGGAACTCGCCCGTGACGCGCGACATAGAGCCTTCCAGAATAGCCACCATCATAATAACAGCGGTCACGCCGATGATGACGCCCAGCATGGTGAGCGCTGAGCGCAGCTTGTTGGCCCTGAGGTTGTCGAGGGCCGTCAGGAAGGCATAGAAGTACTGCATAGACCGCCTGCGTCAGCCTCCCATCTGGGCGTTGATGTCGAACGTTTTGCGCGGCGGACCGGTATACGGCGCAGGCACAACCTTGTCACCCGCCTTGAGGCCCGAGACGATCTCCGTATACTCATCGCCGCGCAAGCCGGCCACCACGGGCACCGGCGTCGGCTTTTGCGTGGGCACGCCCTTCACGATCACGTTGCGCAGTACCTGGACCGTGGCATTCGCCCCGGTACCGGTGACACACTCGTTGGGCACCATCACCACACTGCGGCGGCGCGCCACTATAATCGAGCATCGTGCGCTCATTCCGGGCTTGAGGCGCCGATCCGCGTGATCCATCTGAATCTTGACCTCGAACCGTATCACCTGCTGTGTATTCGCCGCCGCGGTGGTTGATGCCGACGTGCCGGTATCGGAGCTACTGCCGATAGCGGCCGGCGCTACCTTGAGCACGTGACCGGTGAAGATGACCCCGGGCGCCGCGTCGATGGTGACCTCGGCGAGCATTCCCCGGCGGACCTTAGCCACATCCACTTCGTTTATATCCACGGTGACGAGCATCTTTGCCAGGTCGGCAATCTCAAAAATCGCGGTGCCCGAGTTGAACGACTCGATACCGGACGTGACGAGTTCTCCGGCCTCGACGAAGCGCTTGGTCACTACGCCGGACATCGGCGCCAGAATGGTTGTATCGCGCTGGTTGACGAGCAGTCCCTGCAGCCCCTGCTGGATCTGCGCCGCATCCGCAACCGCGCCATTGATGGCGTCGGACTTCACACCGTTCTGTATCACCTGCGACCGTGCTGCCTCAAGTTGGGCCACGTCCTGCAGGTACGTAGCGCGGGCGCTTTCCAATGCAGCTACCTTTTGCTGGTTAAGCGGCGTGCTCCTGGCCTGGTTCAGTGCGGCACGCATCTGCCGTACCTGCTGCTGAGCGCCCGCAACCTGCGCCTCCGCGGTGGCAAGCTGAAGCGCGTTTGCCTGCCGCACCAGAGCCAGGTGCTGCGCCACATCCTGCAGATGCGATTGCGCCACCTGGTAATCGGTATCGGCCTGATCGACTGCCTGCGCCGATACAAACCCCTTGGCCAGCAACTGGTGCTGGCGCTGCATGTTCAGCCGGGCGTTGTCCCGCTGTGCCTTCGCCTGGTCCACCGCAACCTGTGCCGAGACCACTGCCTGCGGGTTGGTCGTCTCCTTCAGCAACTTCAGACTCTGCTCTTGCGCGTTCAGCACCTGCTGCTGGCTGGCAAGGTTGGCGGCAGCCGCCTGGATGCCGGCGGTGGTCAGCTTTGGCTGGACCGCCGACTCGATCTCGGCCTCTTTCAGGGCAGCAGCCGCTGCCCGCAGGTTCTGCTCCGCTTCATTGACGCCCGTGGTGGTAGCCGTGAGCTGAAACTGCATCGACTTGCGTGCCGACGCAATGCGCGCATCGGCACTCTCGAGCTGGGCGCGCTGGGCATTCACCTGCGTATCGATCTGCTGCGGATCGATGCGACCCAAAACCTGACCCTGAGCAACGCTCGCGCCCTCATCCACATACAGAACGGAGATACGGCCGGCCACGCGAGACTTGACGTCTACTTTGTGGAGTGGCTCAATGGTTCCTGTCTCCACGACCTTGATCGAAACGTTTCCGGTAGTGGCCGTGTCCGTCTGGATCGCCTTCGGCGTGGGATGAAGGAGGACTCGGGCTGCGAGAACGATCACGAGCACGAAAACCACGAACGGCAAGGCGCAGAAGTAGAGCAGTTTTTTCTTCATTTGCAAGGGAACCCATACGAACAGGAATGCGGGGAGCGCACGGCGAACCGGTGCCGGGCACGCGGCCGACACCACTTGCCGGTAATACGCGAGGGACAGGTTGGCGGTTTCGCAGGTATGGCCCGCTGAGTACCGCAACCATTGGTAGAAAGTGCCATTTATGACCCAGCACGTGGTCGTTATCGGTCTCGATTGCGCCGCTCCCGACCTGGTCTTCCAGCAGTTCCGCTCCGGACTGCCGACACTGTCGCGGTTCATGGAGCGGGGTGTTTGGGGTGAGATGGAGAGCACCATTCCGCCGATAACCGTGCCGGCGTGGATGTGCATGATGACTGGACGCGACCCTGGCGAACTTGGGGTCTACGGTTTCCGCAATCGTCGCGACCACAGCTACGACGGCCTCACGTTTGCCAGCAGCCGTATGATCGACGCACCGGCCCTTTGGGACATCCTCGGCGCCGGCGGACTGCAAACCATCACGCTTGGCACGCCGCTTACCTATCCGGTTCGGCCTATTGAGGGCCTCATGGTATCGGGGTTTCTCGCTCCAGACACGCAGTCCAACTTCACCTGGCCGCCTTCGCTGCGAGATGAGATTCTGGGCGTCGCGCCCGATTACGCCCTGGATGTCCGCGACTTTCGAACGAACGATAAAGACCGGCTCCTTAGCGACGTTATCGCCATGACGCGGAGCCGGTTCCGCGTCGGCCGCCATCTTCTCGAACACCATCCCTGGAACCTGTTTGTGATGGTGGAGATTGGTTTGGACCGTATGCATCACGGTTTCTGGCGCTTCCACGATCCAGAGCACCGCGCGTTTGAGCCGGGCAATGCCCTTCAGCATGCCATCCGCGACTACTACCGCCTGCTGGATGGCGAGATCCGCGAACTCATTGACGGGCTGCCCTCCGATACGCTCGTGCTGGTTGTTTCGGACCACGGCGCCAAACGGCTGGAAGGGGGCTTATGCTTTAATGACTGGCTGATCGCGGAAGACTATCTGGTTCTGAAGAGCGCACCGGTTTGCCCCACTCGATTCGACCCCGAACTGGTGGATTGGAGCCGGACACGCGCCTGGGGTGATGGAGGGTACTACGGGCGGCTCTTCCTGAACATTGCGGGCCGTGAGCCGGCCGGTATTGTCCCACCGGAGGATGTGGAGGCGCTGAAGAATGAGCTGACGGCGAAGCTGGAGCGGCTCACCGATGAGCACGGCGCGCCGCTCGGCAGCCAGGTGTTCCAGCCACACGCCACCTACCGGACCGTGAAGGGCGTGGCGCCCGACCTGATCGTCTACTTCGGTGACCTCTCGTGGCGCTCGATCGGCTCAGTGGGCAACAGGTCAATCTGGACACATGACAACGACACCGGCCCGGACGATGCCAATCACGCTCAACAGGGAATCTTTATGATGGCGGAACGCGGAGCGCTGCTGGAGCAGCGCTCCGGTACCACGACAACACAGCCAGAGCGCAAGGATATCTCGATCTACGATGTTGCCCCAACAGTTCTGGCGGCACTTGGCGTAGCGGCGCCCGCCGGTGTTGGCCGGCACGCGGTTGCCCAATCCGATGGCGGCGCATCGGCGTATACGGCGGAAGAGGAGGCCGAACTGGCCCGGCGACTCTCCGACCTCGGGTATTTGTAGCGGCGGCACCGGGAGCAAAAGCGCAAGGGTAGACTATGGTGCTTCAGGAGGTTGGGTGGTCGCTGCGCCGCGTGTTCGGCTTGCCGGGCACGGGGCGTAGAGGAAAGTCCGGGCTCCACAGGGCGCGATGCCGGATAACGTCCGGGCGGGGTGACCCGACGGAAAGTGCCACAGAAAAGACACAGCTGCGCCCCGGCGCGGCAACGGTGAAATGGTGCGGTAAGAGCGCACCGGCGGCATGGAGACATACCGGCCAGGTAAACCCCATCGGGAGCAAGGCCTAAAAGGGAGGGAATGATGCTGCCCGCGGACCCTCCGGGTAGGCCGCACGAGGGGTCGGGCAACCGGCCTCCCAGAGAGATGACCACACAAATACAGAACCCGGCTTATAGACCTCCTGGAGTTTCTGGTTGATGGCTTTGCGAGGTTGCTTGCGGGTGAAAAGGCATCGATCCGGTGCTGCCGGCCATCCGCAGCGCCCGGTCACCCAGTTTTGACGCAGCAACCAGCGGCGCCGTCACCATTGGGCCTCACATCGCAAGAGGCCGCCGATCGCCTCGCGTCTGACGGACCGAATAGCACCGCCGGCAGCGCTGCGCCGCCACTTCTCCGATTTGCCCGTCGCTTCTGGGCGCCTGTGCCGTGGATGCTGGAAGGGGCGATGGTTTTGCAGCTTCTGCTGCATGAGACAGCCGAGGCCGCGGTCGTCGGCATCCTGTTAGCGTTCAACGCCGTCCTTGGCGCCGTCCAGGAATCGCGCGCCGACGCCACGTTACGCGCGCTGCGAGCCAGTCTCGCCTTGAACGCCTCGGTGATGCGCGACGGCACGTGGCGTATCGTCCCTGCAGCGACGCTTGTCGTTGGCGATCTGGTGAAGCTCTCGCTTGGCGCTGTTGTGCCGGCAGACGTGCGCCTGACGGATGGCTCCGTGCTTCTGGATCAATCCAGGCTTACCGGGGAGTCGCTGCCGGTTGAAGCATCGGACGGGGCCACGGCATGGGCCGGCGCGCTCGTCCGCCGGGGGGAGGCCTCGGCGGAGGTTACTGCCACCGGTCCGCGGACGCGCTTCGGAAGGGCGGCGGAGTTGGTCCGCTCGGCCGCAGCGCCAAGCACCGAACAGCAGACAGTTCTTCGTGTAGTGCGCAATCTGGCGGCATTCAACGGTGTTGTGCTGGCGCTGATGGTTGCCTATGCATTCACGCGGCACATGACTGCGAGCGGGCTGCTTCCTCTGGCTCTTACGGGCATCCTTGCCTCAATTCCGGTTGCGTTACCGGCGACGTTTACACTGGCTGAAGCGATTGGAGCGCGCGCTTTGGCTGCCCGCAGCGTTTTGCCAACCCGCCTATCGGCGGTGGACGAGGCGGCCAGCATCGACGTTCTTTGCACCGACAAAACCGGCACGCTCACGCGCAACCAGCTCCAGGTTGCCGATGTTGTGCCCCTAAACGGCGTCGACAGGGCCCGAGTGCTCTCCGCAGCCGCGCTTGCCAGCGCGGCCGGCGGTCAGGATCCGGTCGATGTAGCTGTACGGACGGCTGCCGGCGCCGCGGCAACGGCCAACTTCAGCAGCCTGCATTTCACGCCGTTCGACCCGGCGACCAAATTGGCCTCATGCACCGCTGTGGACGCCGACGGCCACAGTGTCAGAATGGTGAAAGGATCGGTCGCGGCAGTGGTGGCCATCGGCGGCGGCAATGCGCCGGCGGAAGCCGGGCGGCTGGAGGAGACCGGATACCGCGTGCTGGCCGTGGGCGAAGCCGCCGGCAGTGAGATGACTCTGCTCGGACTTATCGCTCTCACCGATCCGCCTCGAGACGACGCTGCACAACTGATTGCCCAGATTCACGCACAGGGCATCAAGACTGTGATGGTAACCGGCGACTCAGCGGGCACGGCCGCCGTTGTTGCGCATGCGGTGGGTTTGGCCGGCGCCTCCGCTCCGGCGGGCGCGCCGGCCGCGAACGTGGATCCGCTAAACTACGCCGTGTATGCCGGCGTGCTGCCGGAAGACAAGTTTGCCCTGGTGCAGGCGCTGCAGAGCCGCGGCCACACCGTTGGAATGTGCGGCGATGGCGCCAACGACGCGCCTGCACTGCGTCAGGCTCAAATGGGTATCGCAGTATCCACGGCTACCGACGCGGCACGATCGGCAGCCGGGATTGTACTTACGGAGCCCGGGCTTAGCGGGGTGGTGGCAGCCGTACGTCAGGGCAGGACGATCTTCCAGCGGATACTTACCTATACTCTCAACTCACTCATCAAGAAGATCGTGCAGATCTGCTTTCTGGCCGTTGGCTTACTGATCACCGGCCGCGCGATCCTGACACCGATGTTGATGGTTCTGGTGCTGCTTACCAGCGACTTCCTGACGATGTCGCTTACCACCGACAACGTTCGGCCCTCTTCTGCGCCGAACCGGTGGCGAATACACAGCCTGATGCTGGCGGCCTTCGCCATAGGCGGCTGCGCCGTGTTGTTTTGCACGGGCGCGCTGCTGCTCGCAGTTCGGACGCTCCGGCTAACGGGCCCCACCCTTCAGACCTACTGCCTAATCGTGCTCGTTTTCACCAGTGAAGCAGTTCTGTATGCGATTCGAGACCGACGCCATATCTGGTCATCCGCGCCCGGCAAGTGGCTGGTGCTGACCTCGGTTGCCGATGTCGCGCTCATCTCGGCAATGGCGACAGGCGGCATGCTGATGGCGCCGATACCTGTAGCGTTAGTCGCTTCTGTCCTTGGCGCCTCGCTCCTGTTCGCGCTGGCTGCCGACGCGGTGAAGGCGGTTGTGTTCCCGCGACTACAGCTCAGTTAGGCGAAGGCGCAAGCCGAGTGCCTACCTGCCCGTGGCGTCGCCTACCTTTCTCGCCTTGGTGTCTCGCGTGCCGCCGCGTAGTAGCGGTGGCAGCCGATTGATGCTGTCGGAGAGGTCCTGCGCCAATTCGTTGGTCGCCTCATCCCAATCAACCTGAAGCGTCGCGAGCGTCCTCGGATCGGTGCGTGGATGATCCTGCGACATCTCGTCCTCCTAGGCCAGGTCGCCGCCACGCGTGATCATCAGCGCGTGCGCGCGCGGCGAGACGACATGCAGCGGAACGCGCAGGAGACCGATATCGAAAGGATCCGGATCCCAGCCCTGGCGCGTGATGTCGATGTGTTCACCCACCGATTGCGGCGGCCGCAGCGCGCAGACCACAACGGCATCCACCTGCAGGGCGGCGGCGAGCTTCTGAAGGTTCGCAAGGTTGGCTGCTGGCCATGCGCTCTTATGGCTCGGCTGTTCGGCAAAAAGCTGCGACGGCTGCAGCTTGAGCCGTCCCAACGCGCGCTTGACCTCTGAGAAGCGGGCAACTCTAAACCTGCCATATTGCCGCACGGCGGCAGGAAGCTCGCGCCCGAGCCGCGCCTCAAGCTCAGCATAAACGGCCTGCTTCTGTTCCTCTGTGACCGCCGGCGCCTTGCCCGGATGCTCCGGATGGCGCGACCGATCATGACGTTTGGCGGGCTCGCCAAGAAAAAACTGAGGTGGTACGATGGCTACCGAATGCACCCCCGCCAGTATCCGCCAATGGTAGACCGGATCCGCTTTGGCGCTCGCAGTAGCGCCGAGGAAGAAAGTGATGATAATCGCGAGCGGCCGAAGATGTGCGAATGGTTTGGCGTTCATGGGCTGCGGCTCTACCCGTTTCATACGGTGCGAGGCGGCTGCGCGGTTTCCTGCTCGCGCGCCATCTGCGCGGCGCCCATTGCGGCATCCGCAATCGGCTGTTGTATGGTGATCGACGCCGTGGCGCCACGCCGCGCCAGTCCGCTCGACTCGGCCCTGGAGCCGTGCGCAAACGCATCGCGGAGATGCCGTGAGCACGCCCAGAGACCGCCGGCGGGAAATACCGGCGCTTCGTGCCGGAACTGCAGGCGCTGCACCGTTTGAAGCGCCAACCGCCTGAGGCGGAATCCGTGTCTACGAATAACGCGGATGGCGTGAGGATCGCCGGCGTCGGCAAGGCGCCCGATGAGTGGCGCCAACGCGGCGACACGAGCCGGTGAAAAGTCGGCGTAGACCCAGGGAATGATGTCGGCCGCCAAAGTGACGCCTGCCTCGAGCATCATCGCACGGCCGAGTGAAGTTGGCGAATCGCCGGCGGGCAGATCCAGGTTGTTCAGAATTGCGTCGAGCACCAGCTTGACGGCGCCGCCGACGTCGCCGAGCAGGTAGCCAAGACCATCCAGGCGCACCTCGTCTCCGGCGTCGTTGCGCCCGTACGCCACAGACCCGGTGCCGGCGATGACGCAGGCACTTGGCGTGCCGCCGGAGGCGCCGTACCAGGCGGTAACGTAATCGGGAACGACGTACCAGCTGGTCTTCGGCCACGCTGAGGCGAGTCGCGTCTGAAGTTCGATCCGGCCCGATTCGTTGGAGAACCCCGCAATGCCAACCATTGCTGCCGAGGGTGGCTCAGCAGCCGCGTCGAAGCCGGCCTCGCGGGCTGCTTCAGATAGCGCCATAGCGAAGACTGCCGCTACTGCGGCCGGAGGCTGAGTCGTAAGGCTGCCGGAACCGGCACGCGCGCGACCCAGCACCGCTCCCACTTGGCTCAGTGCCACGGCGGCTGTCTTCGAGCCTCCTGCGTCGATGCCCACATACCAACGGTTCATCGGTGGTGCGTTCCGGGCACGGGCCGCCTGCTGCATCTCATTTTGGCGGTTGGTTCTCGCGCCAAATCTCCGCGAGCGACCTCCACGTATCCGCGGGCGCCCCATCGCGATCCTGTTCCTCGTGAAGCTGCTCAATACCGCGATTAAGCCGCGCGACGGATCGCCGAACGTGAAGCGCCGCGAAGGCGCACGCGGCCACGGCAGCAACAACGGCGATCGCCGGCAGCGCCGCACTCATCACATGCTGTCCGGAAGTCGGTCGAGACTTGCGCGGTCGATCCAGACGCGCGCACTACCCTCGAGCCGCTCCAGCGCGTCGTAAGCGTCATCCAGCGTTGGACCCGCCACGGTTATGCCGTGCCGGGGCAGCAGGCACGCAATAGAGTGCTCCTTCAGCTTTACCTGCTGTGGTTCAAGGGCTTCCACCACCGATTTTGCCAATGCCGCCGAATGCGCCGGGGCGGCACTTGCTACAGGGATCACGCCGTACTTGTCCGTCTGCTCGGTCGGCGGAGCCAGCGGACGGCAGGCGCTCGCGAAAACCAGCAGGTGTCGTGGATGGGCGTGAATGACGGCGCCGCAATTCGGAAACGCCTTGTAGATGGCAAGATGCATGCCGGTTTCTCGCGATGCAGCGGCTGGCGGGGAACGTTCGGGCCGCAGCAGCAGCACCTCCTCGGGATCGAGCATCCAACGCCGGCGGCTGCCGGAAAAACGGGGCGAGATGCAAACATCGCCGGAGGAGCATCGCGCCGAGATATTGCCGCCGGCGGAATCGAGCATTCGCCGCTGATAAAGCAATGCGCCCAACTGCGCGATCGTGCGACGACATTCGGCTTCGTCCGGCGGTTTCATGTCAACATTCCGAGGCACTCCTCAAGCTTCACCGCCGCGGTCAGGCAAGATTAGCGCTTGCCTTTGGCGAACAGGCCTGCGGGAGCCGGCGGTTGCGCTCCCGTAAAGATTACCGCATGGCGCACCCCCTACCCGAAGCACAGTCTCAAACCGAGTTGGGTCATGAGCCTATCGGCGGAGCGCAGCCAGACTACCGGCACGTCACGGCACGGTCCATCCTGCTCGGAATGGTCCTTATAGTACCAAATGCGCTCTGGCTGACCACTGTGGAGGTCCGCTGGTACACCCTGGATGGCAGCTGCCTCCCGCTGTTCATCGAGCCTGTGTTCTGGCTGTTTTGCCTCACCGTGGTCAACGCTCTTGTTCGACGCGCGCTGCCGGCGCGTTGGAAGGAGAAGGCGCTTACACCTTACGAGCTGCTGACGGTCTACATCATTCTGGTTATCGGCACACTGCTCGGCGCCCACGACCTGTTTCAGGATCTGTTCGGAACGATCGGGCACCCCTACCAGTTCGCTACTCCTGAGAACAGGTGGAAGGATCTGTTCTTTCCATTCCTGCCAAAGTTCTGGCTGGTTACGGACAAAACCGCGCTCAAGGGGTTCTACAACGGCAGCGTATCGGCGTATCAGCCACAGTACTTTGTTCCATTCTTGCGCCCGCTGTTCTGGTGGGCCATCTTCATCCTGACCATCATCGGCATCTGCCTGTGCTTCAACATCCTCATCCGTACGCAGTGGAGTGAATCGGAGCGGCTTGCCTTCCCAATCATCGAGCTCCCGCTGGCGCTGACCGGAGCGGGCGGCGCGATGGCGCGGTCCGGCGCACGCCCGCTGCTTCAGAACCGGTTGATGTGGCTGGGCTTTTCACTTGCTGCCACGGTTGACCTGATCAATGGCCTGCACGTTCTCCACCCGTCGTTTCCGTATCTGGCGCTTATAAAGCAGTACAACATCGGCAACTTCTTCACCACGCGGCCATGGAGCGTTATCTCCGGCACGAATATGTCGTTGTATCCGTTCGCCATTGGCCTCGCATTCTTCGTGCCGCTCGACCTCTCGTTTTCGTGCTGGTTCTTCTTTATCTGGCGCAAGCTGTTCCACGTCTTCGGGGCTGAATTGGGCTGGGATGGGCCGGCCAGCAACGGCTTTCCGTACTTCGATCAGCAGGCCAGCGGAGCCTGGATCGCCTGGGGCGTGACGCTGGTGTGGGCGCTTCGCGCGCAGTTCAAGCGGACGTTCCAGGTTGCGTTTGCGCAGCCGGACGGGCCGGCGGTTCGCGGCGCTCCGATCTGCGACCAGCGGAATCGCAACCAGTACCGGGCAGCGTGGTACGGCATTCTCGTTGGTGTGGCCGTACTCTGGTACTTCTCGTGGCGCATGGGGCTGAGCCTGTGGGTCGCCGTGCTGTTCTTCGGGCTCTACTTCCTCATCGCGTTGACCATTGCCCGGGCGCGGGCCGAGTTGGGTACGCCCCACGAAATCTACTTCGTGAATCCGCGAACCATTCTCGTGACGATATTCGGCAGCGCCACGATTGGGCCTCAAGGGCTGACCGCGCTCTCCACCATGTACTGGTTCAATCGTTGCTATCGCTGCCATCCGATGCCAAACCAGTTAGAAGCCATGAAGATGGGCGACGTTTCGCGCATGCGCCAGACGTCGGTGCTGTGGGTGCTCGTGGTCGCGTTTTTGTGGGGTACGCTGGCGGCCTTCTGGGCGAACATGCACGTGACCTTTGCCGCCGGCGCTTCAGCAAAAGCAATCGGTTTCAAAGGGTTTGTGGGAGGCGAGAGCTACAACCCGCTGGCCGGCTGGCTGCAGACGCCGGTAAGGCCGCAGTTCATCCAGTTGGTCTATATGGCAGGCGGCTTTTTAATGGTGCTGTTCTTGAGCGTGATGCACAGCTCATTTCTGTGGTGGCCGTTCCATCCGGCCGGTTACGCGCTGGCAGTTTCGTTTGCGATGGATTACTTCTGGATGTGCTTCTTCGTGGCATGGCTGGCAAAGTGGCTGATCGTCCGCTTTGGCGGTATGCGAAGCTACAATGCGGCGGTTCCGTTCTTCCTTGGCCTGATTCTGGGTGACTACGTTGTTGGCGCCGCGTGGGCAATTTACGGCCCGCTCGCGCACATCCAGGTCTACAAGATCTTCATCTAGGGCGGCCGCATGCATCGGAACATGCCGTTCGCGCTGCCCGGTCTCCGCTCAGGCGCGCGACGCGCCCCTTTTGTCTTGCGATAACAGCCTCAGCGGTGATCCGCACGGTACCGTGCCGGCACTTCAGAAGTTGCCGCGCGTGCGTCGGCTGAGGTACACTAGGCGAGTCTGCCCGGAGACCAGTGGATTTCCGGGCTTTCATGTGCGTATACCACACTTGCGACCATCGGAATCCGGGTGGGACCATGCGGTCCTGGGATCCAAAACAACGTGGCGCAAGGCGGTCAGGCCAGATGTGCCTGAAACAACCCAGGAGGTTATGGATGTCGCTCTCGATGAAGGAGTTGTTGGAGGCGGGCGTTCACTTCGGGCATCAAACCCGGCGGTGGAACCCCAAGATGAAGCCATACATCTACGGCGCTCGCAATGGCATTTACATCATTGATCTGCACAAGACCGTGGACCTGTACGCGGCCGCGCATGCGTTTGTGCAGGAGGTTGCCGCAAACAACGGGCGGGTTCTATTCGTAGGCACCAAGAAACAGGCACAGGAAGCGATCGCCGAGGCAGCCATCAGTTGCCGCCAGTACTACGTGAACCATCGCTGGTTGGGCGGCATGCTGACCAACTTTCGGACGATGAAAGACCGCGTGAAGCGCCTGGCCGAATTGAACGAGATGGAGGCCAACGGAACGCTGGACCGGCTAACCAAGAAGGAAGCGCTGCTGCTGCTGGAACAGCGAGACAAGTTGGAGCGGTACCTCGGTGGCATCAAGACCATGGACGGAATGCCGGACTGCCTGATTGTTGTGGACCTGAAGAAGGAGCACATCGCGGTCGCAGAGGCGCGTCGGCTGGAGATACCCATTATCGGCCTGGTGGATACCAACTGCGATCCGGAACTGGTGGATTATGTGATTCCCGGAAACGATGACGCCATTCGCGCCATCAAACTGGTCACCACGCGTCTCGCCGAAGCCGTGATCGAGATGAAACGCGCAGAGTGGGAAATGGAGGAGGCCGGCGACGCGCCCGTTGAAGATGGCGCCGAAAAGCCCAACGTGGACGCGGAGACCGGCGAGGTAGTCACGTCGGCGGCGGAGATCGCGGATAGCGATTTTGTTTTCCATCGTGGCGAGGAAGACGAGTACACCCGAATGGCCAACCTCGGCGGCGAACTGGCTGCTGCCGGCGCGACCGAAGCATCGCAGGAGTTCACCGCAGAGGGCGCACCGCCGGAACCGACCGATGAGCCCGACGCTGCCGGCGGGGACCCTGCACCATCCGGGGAGAGCTCAGAGGCGGTGGCGGACGAGGTGGCGCCAGGTGTCGCAGAACCCGAGCCGGCCGTTTAGCAAGCGTAGAGTGAAGAAAGCGAGAGTACGGCGGAATGGCTGAAGTGACTGCTGCGCTGGTGCGAGAATTGCGCGAACGCACCGGCGCCGGAATGATGGACTGCAAGGGAGCGCTGACCGAAACGGGCGGGGATATCGATGAAGCGATTGTCTACCTTCGAAAGAAGATGGGCAGCAAACTGAGCACGCGTGAGGGGAGAGTAGCTGCCGAGGGCATCATCGCAGCCTGCGTGGTTGACAATGAGGATGCGGCCCTTATCGAGCTGAACTCGGAGACCGACTTCGTTGCGCGCAGCGCTGATTTTCGGCAACTGGCCGCGGAACTGGCTGAACAGGTGGCGCGCCGGGGCGGACACAGCGTCGAAACCGTGCTGGCGCAGGAATCGACGGAAGCGCCAGGAGCCACTGTGAAGGACCGACTGCATGACGTGTTCACACGACTGCGTGAGAACATTGTCTTCAAGCGGTTCGAGTTTATCTCCACCGACGCGTGTGGCGCCGTGGCGACGTACGTGCATACACCCGCAGGCGACAAGATCGGCGTTCTGGTTGAGGTGGAAGCAGAAAGCGCGGACGCCGCGCGCAGCGAGGCTGTGCTCCATCTGGCTCGCGAGCTCGCCATGCAGATAGCCGGCGCTCGCCCGAAATACCTGGAAGCCGCCGAGGTGACGCAGGCTGAGATCGACCGGGAACGCGATATCGCCCGTACGCAAGCGCTCAACGAAGGCAAGCCTGAAGCTGCTGTGGAGAAGATTGTTGAGGGCCGTCTGCAGAAGTACTACGAGAACGTGGTGCTGCTGAACCAACGCTACCAGCGTGACCCCAAGCTCACCGTCTCGGCGCTGCTGGCATCGGTTGCCGGCGGTGTCAAGGTACGTCGATTTGTGCGGTACGAGGTTGGTGAGCTCTCCACCGCAGAGCCACCAGGTTCAGAGGCGTGAGCGACTCGCCCAGCGCCTCGGGCGACGGCGGGCATCCTGGCGCCGGCTTGCGCTGGCAGCGTGTGCTGCTCAAACTCTCCGGCGAGGCATTCGCGCAGGATGCCACGCAGGAATCGCCTCCGGACGACAATCCCCGTGCCGGTCTGAACTTTGGCACCATCTCACGGATTGCCCGTGAGATCGCCGAGGCGCATTCGGCCGGCGTGCAGATTGCCATTGTAACTGGGGCCGGTAACATCATGCGCGGTGAACGAGCGGCGGTAGCCGGTATGGACCGCGCCACCGCCGACTACATGGGCATGCTGGGCACGGTGATCAATAGCATGGCCCTGCAGGATGCCCTCGAGAAGCAAAACGTGGCGACCCGAGTGATGACCGCGATTGCCATGGCGGAAGTGGCGGAGCCGTTTATTCGCAGGCGCGCGCTCCGCCACCTGGAGAAGAACCGCGTGGTGGTTTTTGCCGGTGGCACCGGCAATCCATTTTTTACGACCGACACCGCAGCTGCACTCCGTGCGCACGAAATCCATGCAAACGTCGTATTGAAAGCTACGAACGTAGACGGCATATACAGCGGTGATCCACGCAAACACCCGGAAGCGACGCGATATACCAACGTCAGCTTTGAGGAGTGCATCCGCAAGGATCTCCGCGTGATGGATCAAACCGCATTTACGTTCTGTCGCGAGTATGGTATCCCGATTGTCGTATTCAAAATCGGCGCGGCCGGCAGCATCCGGCGCGCCGCGATGGGTACCGAATTCGGCACATTGGTGGACGAGTTTGGCGGAGGTGACGGCGATGATTCCAGAGCTTCTTAAAGAGACCGAAGAGCGGATGCACAAGAGCGTGGAGGCAACACGCCATGAGTTTTCACTCATTCGCACCGGGCGCGCAAGCCCGGCGATTTTGGAGCACGTGAAGGTGGACCTGTACGGGGCCACCATGCCCCTGAACCAGGTCGCCTCCGTTTCGGTGCCCGATCCGCGGCAGTTGATGATTATGCCATTCGATCGGAACGCGCTTGCAGCCATTGAGAAAGGCATCCTGAAGAGCGATGTCAATCTGACGCCGAACAACGACGGCTCAGCCATCCGTCTCAACATTCCGCCACTCAATGAGGAGCGCCGGCGCGAGCTGATCAAGCAGGTGCATCAGAAGGCGGAGGCCGGACGTGTTGGTGTACGAAACGCCCGGCACGACTCCGTAAAGAAGCTCCAGAACGCGCGTAAGGCCGGCGAACTGCCGGAAGGCGAGGAGAAGCGTGGAGAGGAGAGCGTTCAGAAGCTCGTAGATCGGTTCATCCAGGAGATCGACCGCCTCACCAAAGCAAAAGAGGCGGAGATGATGGAAGTCTGAGTGAGCATGGCTAACGGCGCTGCCGACGCCGACACGGCACTGGCGGACCTCGACCCGGACCGCATTCCGGCTCACGTAGCCATTATCATGGATGGCAACGGACGCTGGGCACGTGCGCGGGGCGACAACCGGCTCGCCGGCCACTGGCAGGGCTACCGTACGCTGAAGGCGATTGTACTGGCGGCCGAAGAGATTGGAGTCCGATACCTCACCGTTTACGGATTCTCTTCGGAAAACTGGCGGAGACCGAAGGACGAAGTCGGCGGCCTGATGCATCTGATGCTGGACGCGATGCGCGCTGAGATTGCGGAGCTGATTGAGCGCGGAGTGCGGGTGCGCGTATCTGGCCGCCTTTCCGACCTGCCGGAAGACCTGCGCGAGGAGTTCTCCGGCGCCATGGAGCGGACCCGTGGGCTCACCGGTCTTACATTCAATCTGGCCATCAACTACGGCGGCCGGGCCGAAGTCGTTGACGCCGTCAAGGCGATTTGCGGCCTCGTACAGCGTGGCGAGCTCAATCCGGAAGATATCGATGAGCAGTGCATTTCGACGCAGTTGTACGCTCCCGATATTCCCGACCCGGACCTGCTGATACGCACGGCCGGTGAACTGCGGCTCTCCAACTTTCTGCTGTGGGAAACTGCGTACAGTGAGATCTTTGTCACACAGGTTTGCTGGCCCGATTTCGACCGTGAGGACCTGATTGCGGCCATCAAAGAGTATCAGCGGCGTGTCCGCCGGTTTGGAGCGGTTGTGGAGTGAAACGGATTGCCGTATTGGGCAGCACCGGTTCCATTGGGAAGCAAACGCTGGATGTAGTTGACAGGCTACCGGGCGAGTTTGCTGTTACTGCGCTGGCGGCCCACAGGAATGTGGCGATGCTTGCGGAACAGGCTGCTCGATACAAGGCCGAAGCGGTCTGCATCGGCGACCCAACCGCGATACCTGAACTGCGAGCCGCTCTGGCGACGCGGGGATGGAACGGCGAACTCTGCTCCGGCGTCGAGGGATTGTGCCAGCTGGCAGCGTTGCAGAGTTGCGATCTGCTGGTGATGGCGCTGGCAGGCGCTATCGGCATCCGGCCAACACATGCTGCTCTTTCGGCTGGCAAGGATGTAGCGCTGGCGAGCAAGGAAGTACTTGTAGCGGCCGGTGAATCCACCATGGCGCTGGCTACGCAACACGGCGCCCGGATAGTGCCGATCGATAGTGAGCACTCCGCTATCCTTCAATGCATAGAGGCATCGCCGGCCCACGTTGAGCGCATCATCCTCACGTGCTCGGGCGGACCATTTCGCACGGCGAGCGTGGCGCAGATGGCCGAGGCCACATTGGCGACAGCGCTGAACCACCCAACCTGGCAGATGGGCGGGTTGGTGACGGTCAACTCGGCAACCCTGATGAACAAGGCTCTGGAGATCATCGAAGCCCATTGGCTCTTTGGCGTAGCCATTGAGGCGGTCGACGTGGTCATTCATCCGCAGTCCATCGTCCACTCATTCGTTCAGTTCCGCGATGGCTCGGTGATTGGCCAGTTGGGTTTGCCGGATATGCGGCTTCCTATCCAGCTGGCGCTAACCTGGCCGCGGCGCATCAATTCGGGCCTGCCCCGGCTGCAGGTCGGCGACTATGCAGAGCTTACATTTCACCTGCCGCGGCTGGAGGCGTTTCCGGCGCTGAACCTGGCGCGGTGCGCGGCAAACACCGGAGGTACGATGCCGGCGGTGATGAACGCCGCAAACGAAGCCGCCGTTGAGCTCTTCTGCCGCGGCGAGCTCGGCTTCCTGGAGATCGTTCAGCGAGTTGAAGAGGTGATGAGCCGACACACAATGCAGGCAGCAACACTGGATAACGTGCTGGCAGCAGACGCCTGGGCGCGCCTGGAGGCGCAGCATTAACCGATGACTTCTCATCTAGTCGCCAGCCTGATCGATATCTTGCGCACCGCCGCTTACTTTATTGCGGTTATCACGGTGCTGGTGGTAGCGCACGAGTGCGGCCACTTTCTGGCGGCCAAGCTGCTGAAAATGCGGGTCGTGGAGTTCTCAATCTTCTTCTGGAAGCGCGTCTGGCGTATTGCTACCATAAACGGCACAGAGTACAACCTGCGCCTGCTGCCACTTGGCGGTTTCGTGAAAGTAGCCGGCATGGAGCCGGACGACCTGTTCCACGGCGCCGCGTTGATACGCCCGGCCCGTGCCACCAAACGCGAGAAACGCCTCATCGGCATGAGCGATGATGCGATGGCGCGACTGGTTCCCGGGCAAATTGGCGAACCGGTACGTGAATTGGCATGGAACAGTGTGGGGGCTGATTGCAACCTTACCTTTCGCGGAATCGCCGATCTGCAGCAGCGGCTGCGCAGCGCAGACCTGACTGCCGAAGAGCGGAACTACCTGCAGCAGACCCTGGATGCGCGCCACCACGAGGTCGATCCGGCAGAGTTCAACCAGCGGCCGATATGGCAGCGCGCCATCGTTATACTGGCCGGACCGTTTGCCAGTCTTCTATTCGGATATCTTCTATTCTGCGCCCTTGGAATCACCATGGGACTGCCGGATGGGATACCGACGAACCAGGTGGATACAGTTGTGGCCGGAATGCCGGCCGCGAAGGTCGGCTTGAAACCGGGCGACCGGATCGTGGCTATCAATGGCAAGCCAATCCGAACCGGCGCCGACACGGTGAATACCATCCACAGCAGCGCCGGCGTACTGCTCCACATCACCGTTCAGCGAGGCGCTCAGGTCTTTCAGGTCGCTGCGGCACCAGTTGCCACAAATGAACCGATCTTGAACCCGCGCACACATCATCTCAACACGGTGCGCGTCGGACTGATCGGCTACTCTCCCGTCGAGCAGATCGTGTGGCGTCACAGTTCGGCTTTAAACTCTGTGAGAGTGTGCAGCGAACAGCTGTACACCTATGTAGTAGAAACGCTCAGAACGCTGTTTAGCAAGCATGCATTCCAGAACCTGGGCGGCGCAGTAAGCATTGGCGCCGAGATTCACCACGACAGCCACCACGGTCCTGCCCAGGTGATGTTGACTGCCGCTCTTCTCAGCATCTCGATTGGGCTTCTGAATCTCTTCCCGATCCCAATCCTGGATGGCGGCCACCTCTTGATGATGCTGGTGGAGTTCATTCGGCGACGCAAAATGTCGAGTACCGAAGTCGAAGCATTTCAGTCCATCGGCCTGGCGATCATCGCGGTCTTGGTGCTGGTGGTGATGGTTCACGACATACAGCGTCTACGCGGTTAGGTCACGAACCCGGCACGGGCGTACGCGCGGATTCCATGGCGGCGAGGTGATTGGTGCTCGAAACACTGCAGTTCCCGGCAGATTACGCGGAGCGGGTGTACGCCGGCGTACTCGGCAAGGTGATTGGCGTTTACGCGGGCCGGCCATTTGAGGGCTGGAGCTTCGCCGACATCACCGCACGGTTTGGCGAGATCAACCGGTACGTTAACGAGGATTTTGGCGCACGATTGGTCGTTAGTGACGATGACATCAGCGGCACACTCGCCTTCCCGCGGGTGCTGGATGATACGGGTGCCGGTTTGGCCATCTCGTCGCGGCAAATTGGCTGTGGCTGGCTGAACACTATTATTGAAGAGCGAACGATCCTCTGGTGGGGCGGCATGGGAGTCTCCACCGAGCACACCGCCTACCTGCGCCTCAAGAGCGGCATGCCGGCCCCAGAGAGTGGCTCGGCAGCGGTAAACGGGACGGTTGTATCGGAGCAGATCGGCGCACAGATATTCATCGATGGCTGGGGCATGCTGGCTCCGGGCGCGCCGCGGTTGGCCGCCGACCTGGCGGGCCGCGCCGCCCGCGTGAGCCACGACGGCGAGGCGGTGTTCGCCGCACAGTTTGTTGCGGCGATGGTGGCAGCGGCGTTCACCGAGCGCGATATCCAGCGCTTGCTGGATATCGGCCTGAGCGTCATCCCGGGCGATTCGCTGGTGGCGGCGGTAGTCGGCGATTTGAAGCGTTGGCGTGCGGAGGAGACGGATTGGCGCTCCACCAGAGAGCGGGTTGACGAGCTTTACGGATACCATCGGTATGGTGGCGGATGCCACGTGATTCCCAACTTTGCGCTCATTGTCCTGGCGCTGCTCTACGGCGACGGAAGTTTTGACCGATCGCTCATGATCGTGAACACTTGTGGCTGGGACACCGACTGTAACAGCGGCAATGTTGGATGCCTCCTGGCAGTTCGCGGCGGACTTGCGGCCTTTGACGGCGGATACGACTGGCGCGGACCCGTTCGCGACCGGATCTACATCCCTACGTCGGACGGTGGCGGGTGCGTTACGGATGCGGTGCAGGAGGCATGGCGCATTGTCCGCCGCGCTTACGCACTGCACGGCCTTGCCGATCAGGGGCCTCCGGCGGGGCCCCGCTATCGATTTGGCTTTCCCGGCGCGGTGCAGGGCTTCACGGCGGAAGGTGCGAAGGCAGGTGCGGCCGCCGTTCAGGGCAGCCATGCTCTTCGCATTTCCGGGTCGTGCGCCGGGCCGGATCACTGGCTCTATGCACACACAGCCACATTCATACCACCCGAAGACTTTGATATGCCCGGGTACCAGCTAGTGGCCTCGCCCTCCCTCTATCCCGGCCAAACCGTCCAGGCGCATGTAACGGCCGATCCGGCCAATAACGAAGGCGTGCGGGTGCGGCTGCAGGCTGCCTACTACGACGAGAACGACGCTATGAGCACCATTTACGGTCCGGTGGCGCCGCTGGATCCGGGCCGATCCGCCTCCCTCGAGTGGCGCATCCCACCGGAAACGTCTGGCCCCGTCGCCCGGATCGGGGTCGCAATGCAGACAGCGCCGGGCTCGACGGCAGATGTGCTGCTCCGTTCGTTGGATTGGGATGGCACGCCGGAGTGTTCATTCGTACGGGGTACCTCCTCGGCTTCTGCGCATGCGTGGGTTTTAGGAGCGACCGCGCTGCAGCAGTGGCCCAGGGATGAGTGGATCCGGCTCGTTGAGAACGGTTCCCGGCCCGGATTGCTGATCCAGGGCGCACGTGTGTGGGGCGGCGTCGCCCTGCGTGCAGAGGTGAACATCCACATGGCGGCTCGCGCCGGTATCGCCGTTCGCGTGCAGGGAATGACGCGATTCTATGCTCTGTGGCGCGCTTCCGAAGGTCACATCGAGCTGGTGCGTGTGCTCGATGGCGAAACGCAGGTGTTGGCAGCCTCGCCGTTTGCGTGGCCGCTGGATCGCACGGTGCCACTATCGCTGACCGTATCCGGCGCGCGGCTCACGGGAACAGCCGGCGCCGACACCATTCTGAGCGCTGAGGATCACATGCTGGACGGCGGCGCGATCGCCCTGCTCTGTTCGGAGGGTACGGTGGGATTCCGGAATGTGGCCGTAGCTCCGCCCGGCGAGTTGAACCGCTGATGGCCGGCAGCACCATCGGCACACTGTTCCGCGTCACCACGTGGGGTGAGTCGCATGGCCCGGCCGTTGGGTGTGTCGTGGATGGCTGCCCAGCCGGAGTGTCGCTTTCGCTGGAGGCAATTCAGGAGGACATGGACCGGCGTCGGCCCGGGCAAAGCCGGATAACCTCGCAGCGGCGCGAATCCGATATTGTGGAGCTGCTCTCCGGAACCCTCGAGGGCGTTACCACCGGCGCGCCAATTGCAATGATGGTGCGGAATGAGGACGCCAGAGCGCGCGATTATGAGGCGATGCGCGACCTCTTTCGGCCGAGCCACGCAGACTATACCTATGAGGCGAAGTACGGCATACGCGATCACCGGGGCGGTGGACGCGCCTCGTACCGCGAGGCAGTTGGCCGCGTGGCGGCCGGCGCGGTGGCACGCCAGATGTTGGCGCAATGGCACGGCATCGAGGTTGTTGCCTACGTAGCGCAAGTTGCCGAGGTCCACGGTGACGTAGATCGTGATTCGGTGAGCCGAACGGAAGTGGACGCCCAGATCGTGCGATGCCCGGACGCCGTGGCGGCTGGTAAGATGGTTGCTTTGATTGAAGCCGCACGCCGGGATGGCGACTCGCTGGGAGGTGTGGTAGAAGCCATTGCCCGAGGCGTGCCCGCCGGCCTTGGCGAACCCGTGTTTGACAAGCTGACGGCCAGTCTAGCCGGCGCGCTGATGTCGCTGCCGGCCGCGCGCGGCTTTGAGGTCGGCGAAGGTCTTGGCAGCGTATTGATGCGTGGATCCACACACAACGATCCGTTTGTGATGAAGAGCGGCCGCGTGGGGACGGAAACAAACCACTCGGGCGGCATTCAAGGCGGCATCTCCAACGGTGAGCCGCTGGTACTACGCGTGGCATTCAAGCCAACGGCTACAATTATGCGTGAGCAGCGGACCGTATCGCGCGAGGGGGAGCCGGCCATGATCAAAGCGACTGGGCGCCATGACCCATGCGTCCTTCCCCGAGCCGTGGCCGGCGTTGAGGCAATGGTGGCGCTGGTGCTTGCCGACATGGCGCTCCGTCAACAGGCAGCGAGGATTCCCTCGGATAGGTGAAAGGCTGGACAGCGGCATGGAAAAGCGACATCGATCGGCCTTTACGCTGATCGAACTTCTAGTTGTTATAGCTGTTATAGGAATCCTGGCCGCGCTCTTGTTTCCCGTCTTCGCGCAGGCGCGTGAAGCTGCACGCCGCATCGCATGCCTCAGCAACACGCGGCAGATTGGCCTGGCCTTCCAGATGTATATCGAGGATTACGACGAGGTGACACTGAGCGTGTACACCGATATCGCAAACAACAAAGTTGTCGACTCGTGGCAAATCCTGCAGCCTTACACCAGGAATTACCAGATTTTCTACTGTCCGGACCGAAACGACACAGGATGCGGTTATAAGGAGGGCATGAATGAGAGCCCGGACGCGCCATGTATCGGCTATGGCTACAATTGGGGCCCCATGCAATCGTTTTCTACGGGCGAGTACCAGGGCGGACTCCTGGGCGCCGCTGTCAATGTGGCCGGCAATGAGGTCTACGCCGGCATACCGGAAGCTGCAGTACCGAATACCGCCTCAACTTTTGCATTTGGCGATTGTATGGATCGGCCCTGGTACACACTCGCGATTACATCTATCCTGAGCAATTATGACGGCGATACCAATAGCGGCATGGTGCATGGCGGCATGTTCAACATCGCGTATGTGGATGGCCATGCCAAGGCAATGCCATGGAAAGGCGCGCTCAGCGAGGTGTTTCCCGCGAGCCAGAGCGGTCGCATTGCCGTACCGAAAGACACCGCCGCATGGGACGACTGGTGCGCCGATCCCGACCTGACGATCAACTCGGCGTTTGGCTCGATGCCATGCGGTCAGGTGGCCGCTGCGTATGTGAAAACCGGCGCAACATGGTTTCCCGATTAGGCGGCCGCAGTGCGCCGTGAAAGCCAACTTTTGAGAGTATTTGTAACGCGAAACCTGCCCGACTCGGCCCTGGCTCCGCTTCGCGCGAACGCAGAGGTGGACGTGTGGGAAGGTGAGAACCCTCCGCCATACGAGGTGCTGAAGCAGCGTACAGCCGGCTGCGACGGCCTGCTATGCCTTCTCACCGACCGTATTGACGGCGAGTTGCTGGCCGCAGCGCCACAGTTGCGCGTGGTGAGCCAAATGGCCGTCGGAGTGGATAATATTGACCTGGCGGCGTGCCGGCTCCGAAACATACCTGTGGGACATACTCCCGGTGTGCTTACCGAAACGGTAGCCGACCTGGCTTTTGCCCTGATCCTTGCCAGCGCGCGGCGGTTGGTTGAAGCGGACAGGTTTCTGCGCGACGGCGCGTGGACCACATGGTCGCCAATGCTGCTGGCCGGCCCGGACGTGCACCACGCAACGCTTGGCATCATCGGCATGGGGCGGATCGGATTCGAGACAGCTCGCCGCGGAGCAGGATTCCGTATGCGAATTGCTTACACGGCACGCCACGTCCATACCGAGGCCGAACGTGAGCTGGGCGCTGTCCGAATGGATTTGCCCGACCTGCTTGCCACCAGCGACTTTGCGAGTCTTCACGTGCCGCTAACCCCAGAGACGCGCTACCTGATGAACCAGGAAACGTTGGCGCAGATGAAACCGACGGCGATTCTGATCAACACGGCGCGTGGCGGAGTGGTGGATACCGATGCCCTGGTAAGGGCGCTGCGCGCCGGGACGATCGCCGGTGCGGGGCTGGATGTATTTGAGGAGGAGCCGCTGGCGCTGGGCCATCCCCTGATGCAGATGCGCAACGTCACGCTTTTGCCTCATATCGGGTCTGCTTCTGTGGCCACCAGAACACGCATGGCGGTGATGGCCGCCGAGAATCTACTGGCTGGCTTGCGCGGTGCGCCGCTGGCGCACGCGGTACCGGCAGGAGGATAAAATGGATCTTCAGCTGGATGCTGTTCCGGAAAGCAGCCTCAAAGAGTACGCCGAGAATGGCTATGCGCTGGCGGAGCAGTTGTTCACGGCTGCGGAAACCGAGTCACTACTCGAGCATTACATGGCGCTGCGCGCGCAGGGCAGTTGGCCCGGCGACTTTGAGGGCGTCGATCCAAACGATGCCGACCCGTTGAAGCGCTTTCCGCGCATGATCCATATGCATCGCTGGGACGAACCAAGCCTGCGCTGGCTGACCGACTCACGGCTCAATCGCTGGATGACAGCCCTGCTTGGCAGGGAGCCATTTGCCGTTCAGACGATGCTCTACTTCAAGCCCCCTGGATCGCGCGGGCAGGCGCTGCATCAGGATCAGTTCTATCTGCGCGTAAAGCCAGGCACATGTATCGCGGCCTGGATGGCACTGGATCGATGTGATGAGGAGAACGGGTGCCTCCAGGTGGTGCCGAACACCGGCGACCTGGCTCTGTTATGCACGCAGCCGGCAGACCTCACCGAAAGCTTCACGGATATTGCGGTTCCGCTGGCGCCGGGGATCGAGGCTGTGCCAATTCGGATGAACGCCGGCGATGTACTCTTCTTCAACGGTTCGGTTATCCACGGCAGCTTTCGCAACCGCAGCGAGAACCGATTTCGGCGCGCACTCATCGGCCACTATATCGCCGGCGAAGCCGAACGATGTGGCGCCTATTACCATCCGGTGCTGCGCATGGATGGAACCGAGGTTTCGATGGGTGAAAGCGCGGGCGCCGGCCCATGCGGAACGTGGCGGCGCGAATCCGAGCGGAATACCGTGGTAATCGCTCCGTGACGTACGGCGTCACGCAGGGAAATCGCGAGTTCGGCTCGAATTGAAGTGGTATGAGAGATGGTGCCGATAGCCCGGAACGGGCAGAAGGATGAAGTTGACCGGATGAAGCAGTTGAAAACGGTTTGTCTGATCTCGATGTGCGCCGCTGCGCTGGCAGGGTGCTCCAAACAGCCCGCCGTCACGGCGGCAAAGCATCCTAAGCACCTGTGGATCATAGCAGCGGACAGCGCCGGCCAGCAGGTTGCGTACCATGCCAAGTGGATGACCATCGGCAAGGGCATCCTCACGCGTGCGTCGATCTCCGGCGATCTGGTAGAACTTATCGCATTTGGCCGCAATTCGCAGGTTATTGCCGGTCCGGGGAACCTGAATCCCGACTCCGCTTTGCAGGCGGCATCGGGGTTTACCTACGGCGCCGTGGGTGATCCGTCTAACGTTATCGGTCTGTTGAATACCGTGGCAACAAACCTCGCGCAGAATCCGCCAAGCGCTCAGCCCATGGTGGTGATCATCAGCAGTGGCGATGCTACGCCTGCCAACGCGAAGGCGTTTGCCACGGCAGCCGCGCCTCTTTGCGCGGTACCGAACATCCGCATCGCCGCCATGAACATCCCGCTGCGCTATGAGCCAAAGTGGAAAGCAGCGTTCAAGCCGATGGGGAGTCATTTCTACATCGATCCAACCGTGAACGATCAGGCCGTCTCCCGCCTCTTCTAGGTTAACCGGCGTAAGCCTGAAGGCCGTCCGGCGAAAGGCGTCGCTTCGACGGCCCACCCAGCTTATGATTGCTCCGCGCCTGCCGGCGGGTGGTCGGCAGCGGCTCGGCAAGCGGTGGCGCGATGCTGGCCGGCATTTCACCTAGTCCTCCAGCACGCGTCCCCTGGTTTCCACCACAAGCGGCATTGCCAGAATGCCCAGCAGCGGAACGACGGCCACCCAGGCCAGAACGTGCAGCGCACTGTCGAGAGCGTTTACGCCCTGCGCGGCCACGGCGCCTACCACAAACGGACCAATTGCGGCGAAAACTCGCCCCACGTTGTAGCAAAACCCGGCTCCAATGCCGCGCAGGCGGGTGGGAAACAGTTCCGGCAGGTAGTAGGTAAAACTGCCGAAGACACCAAAGATCGACAGGCCGATGGGAAAGTAGAGGTAGAGGCGAGCCTGCGGAGGCACGTTGAATGCAAACGCAGCAATCAGCGATACAGCCGAGGCAGCAAAGTAGATCATGAACATCCACTTGCGGCCCAATGTGCGCGCGATGGGTACCGTAAGCAACGTGCCGAGGAGGCCGCCAAGGTTGAAGCAGTTGGTAGCTATTGCCTTCCAGCTTTCGATCAGCGCCTGGGCAGCGCCTTTTCCAAGGTGGAGCAGTGCGGCGTGCCGAGCTGCCAGCCCGGCAGCAACCACGGGGATGAACGCGTTGCAGCTCCACCACATAATGAGCGCAGTGACGGCCATCGTGAATCCGCTGATCGTCCGTGCGCGGTACTCCGGAGCAAAGAGATCTCGCACGCGCCCGGCAGCCGCAGTTGCCGACTTCTGCCACCTTTCGGGTTCCCGGACCGCACGCCGTACAAACATGGCTACTGCAGCCGGAACCAACCCGGCCAGGAACACATATCGCCACGACACCTCGGGGTGGTTCTTCAACGCCACACCGGAAATCTGCCACGTTACCCACGATGCCAGGAAGAGGCCAAGAGGCGCCGAGGTGTAGAGCAGCGCGCCGGCTTCCAGGCGGCGCTTTTCCGGCACAACCTCGGCGACCATCGCCGCTCCAGCCGCCCACTCACCGCCGATGCCCAGGCTGGCGACAAGCCGAAACAGAACGAGCTCCCAGATGTTGCCGGCCGCTGCGCAGGCCGCCGTGCCCACCGCATACATAGCCATCGTCAACATCAACGTTCGCGCACGGCCAATACGATCGGCAACTCGGCCAAACACAATGCCGCCGGCGGCCCAGCCGAGGAGCAGCAGGGATGTGAGAATACCGGTCCACTGCAACGTAGCATGTTTGGCCATGGCCGATCCGGCGGCAAGCCCCAGCAGAACCGGCAGGCAGTTCGGCGCTACAAAGTTGAACAGTAACCCGTCGAACACATCGAAGCCCCAGCCCAGCCACGCGGCAAACAAAACTTGCCACTGGTACCGGGTAAGGTCCATGAAAACAGCCTTCTGTTCTCGCGCCTCATTCGTCGCCAAGTTGATGTGCCTCCCTCGCTGAGGAACCGGCGTGCGCCACGTATGTTTGCCGCTTCGCCGAGCGCAGGACTATCAGGCCGGTTGCCCGGTATCTTTGATGCTCGGCTGCCGACCTGGCCGGTTAACCGGCCGGCACCAGTGCCGCCGCATCGCGGCGGCCGATCTCCAGCACGCACTCGTCATCCCAGACCTCTAACGGTGAGTAGTTGGGATGGCCATGCTCCTTGAATGGATCGTTCCTCTTGGTGTTGTAACAGCAAATAAGTGTCCACCGCGGATTCGGGCTCAGGTTGGCGTCGGAACGGTGCAGCGTATTGCAGTGAAAGAAGAGGCCGTCGCCCGGCTCCATTTCACAATAGACCAGTTCCAACCTCTTCAGGGCCGCTTCCACATGCTCCAGGTCGGCGCCGGTCTGCTCGCCGGATGCCATGTGATTCAGCCGGCCCAGTTTATGCGAGGCGCGTATCACCTGTAGACATCCGTTTTGGCGTGTAGCGCGGTCCACGGCCACCATCACGCTGGCCATATCGGGCCAAAGGCAACCGTTGTTGTACCAATACCCATAATCCTGATGCCACTCCCAGGCGCCACCTGCCCGCGGCTCCTTCATGGTCATCTTGTGATGGTAGTGATAAACTTCGCCGCCCAGTAACTGCTCCATGGCGCCAACCACGCGCCGGCTGCGGGCAATGGCTGCATAGATATCGTCATGCAGCTCGTTATCCAGCGATATTCTGGAGCGGAGGCCCTCGCGGTCACCCCGATCGTGCGCTCGCTCCGCCAGGATGCGATCGGCGCGAGCGATACGGCACATCAGGTCGGCCTCCTCGCGGTTGAAGAGGCCAGGGATCATCAGGTATCCATCCGCTTCAAATGCTGCGGTCTGCTCAGCCGTCAGGGTTCCCAGGGCCATGTCGCCTCCTACCAACGCATTACGGGCGGAAACTTATTGCGCGCTTCTGCCGTGATTTCCTTCGTTTGACGTTTGCGCACCAGAATGCAAAAATGCCGCGGCCGCCGGAATGGGCAGCCGCGGCAGGTATTGCTCCACCGCACAGGCTTGAAGGATTATGCGGTAGCCGCGTACTTCTCCAGTGCATCGTGCAGGACGTCGTACTCATGATCCAGTTCATTCAACAGGCCGTCGACGCCGCTCAGATTGCCGCGCCGGCCCATGTCTTCCAGCTTGGCGGCCACATCGGCAAACCGGTAGGCGTTCAGCATGAGGGCTGTGCCCTTGATCTGGTGTGCGATTCGGCGCACACCTTCGGCATCGCCCGTACGCGCCGAGCGGCGTAGGCCGTTGCACAGCGCCGGACACTCGCTCTCCACCAACGGCATCAGCGACCTCACAAACTCCGGCTCAACGCTCATCGCTTCCGGTAGTGGCGCGGCCGGCATACCCGCAGGCTCCGGCTCCGGTACCGACTCGATCTCGGTTGGGGCGGCGGCGGTCTCGAACAGATGTGGCGCATGAAGGTTCAGCGCGTCACGCAGCTCTTGCTCGCGGATGGGTTTCGAAATGTAGCTATCCATACCGGCAGCTATACAGTTCTCTTTGTCACCCTTCATCGAGTTCGCCGTGATCGCGATGATCGGCACATGCAAGCCCGTATCGGCCTGGATGCGCCGGATTTCCGCGGTGGCCTCATATCCGTCCATCACGGGCATCTGGCAATCCATGAAGATCGCGTCATAGTGCTTCTCACCCAGCGCCGTCACGGCGTCCTTGCCGTTGCTGACGAGATCGACGGTGCAGCCGAGCTTCTCCAGCATACGCCGCGCCACCTGCTGGTTGACCATATTGTCTTCGGCGACCAGGATGCTGGCGGCAATGGTGGCCGGCGCCGCCACGACGGGCGCCTGTACCGGAGGCGCGACCACCACCGGCGGCAGACCGCCGGCCAGTTCGGTAAGCTCTGCCGACGAGAGTTCCGCCGAACCGCTTGTGGGATGTGCTGCCTGGAAGGCGCGCGCCATGGCGTCGAAGAGAGCTTCGGGCACAATCGGCATCGGCACGGCGACCACGTTCGCATGGCCGGAGTAGCGCTCATTGTGCTGCGCCGAACGTGAACTCAGCGCAACCACCGCCATCGAGACACCGGCGGACTGAACAGCCTCGAGGATTTCGCCGAGCGTCTCCGTCCGACGCGATGTGTCGGCCACCACAACGGTGAACGGGTCACCATCGTGAGCGGCTCGGATCGCAGAGTCGGCGCAATCGGAAATCGCCTCGCATTCGGAGGTCCGAAGGCCACGGCCGGTGATGATCTCGCGAACCACCCGGCGGTGCAGGGCGTTTTCGCCCACCAGCAGGACGCGCGCGTTCGCCAGCTCCAGCGGTATCGGCGCCGGCTCGAAACTTCGCTCCGCCACGGGCAGCGTCAGCGTGAATGCGAATGCCGTGCCCTGCCCCACCGTGCTGCTCACGGTAATCTCGCCACCCATCAACTGGACCAGCTGCCTACAGATCGCGAGACCGAGGCCCGTACCGCCGAACTGGCGAGTGGTGGAACTGTCGGCCTGCGTGAACATGTCGAAGATGTGATCCAGCTTCTCCGGTGCAATACCGATGCCGGTATCTTCCACACGCGTCACCACGGTGATTCTGTCGCCCTGGTCATCTTCCACGTCCACGTTCACGAAGACGTGACCGACCTCGGTGAACTTGATGGCGTTGCTGATCAGGTTCAGTAGAATCTGGCGCATGCGGGCGCTGTCTCCACGGAGGGCCGTGGGCATAGCCGGTGAAACGCGCAGAACGAGGTCCAGTCGCTTTTCTTCGGCCCGCGTGGCCATCATGGCGGTGCTGTTGGCCACCATCTCAGCGAAGCTGAATGGCGCCGATTCCAGCTGCAGCTTTCCGGCTTCGATCTTGGAGAAATCCAGGATGTCGTTGACGATCTCGAGAAGTGACTCCGCAGACGTCTGCAGCATCTGCATGAATCCGCGCTGCTCCTCGCTCAGGGGCGTACCATTCAACAGCGTGGCAGCGCCAACAATTCCGTTGAGCGGCGTGCGAATCTCGTGGCTCATAGTGGCCACGAAGTCGCTCTTCATCCGGGAGGCGTTTTCCGCGTCCTTAAGCGCCTTGGCGAGTGCTTCACTCTGCTCAGAAAGCTGGCGCACGTTGTGGGAGCGATCAATCGCAAGGGCGATACCGTCAGCTGCAGCCGCCAGCGCTTCAAACCGCATCACCGTCATCGGAGTGCGACTGAATACCTCCAGTACTCCGACCAGCTCACGCTCCACAATCAGTGGATAGCCGGCATAGGCGCTAATGCCTTCGCGCTGTGCCCATTCGGCATCGCAACTGTCCTGGTCGGCAGACACGGTGGACGCCATAATCGGCTTGCGATCCTGTGCAACTCGTCCTACTGCAAATCGCCCGATTGGAACGTGCTGCTCACCCGGTGGATCGGGTGCGCTGCCTTCGCTGATCTCAAGATTCAGCATGGATGCTGCAACGTCACACGTGAAGATGCGAACACGTGCGGCGCCAAAGTGCTCCGCCACCGCCTGCGCACAGTTCTGAAGCATGGGCCGCAGAGCATGACTGCTGGTGATTGCGGTGCCCACGGCTTCTTCCAATGTGGCTCGGCGCTCCAGTTCGGCCATCGCTTCATCGGCCCGGCGTCGGTGCGTCATGTCGGTTATTGCACCGACCATACGCACCGGCTCACCGCCATCTTCAGTGACCAGGTAGCCGCGGTCCAGCACATGCGCCACACGCTCATCCGCGCAGTGGTATCGGTACTCTTCCGTCCAGTAGGTACCGCGAGCCTGCACAAAGTCGTTCAGGCTCTTGATAATGCGATCACGATCTTCCGGATGAATGCGATCGATATGCTGCGAAAGCGTTACCGCGCTCTCAGTGGTATCGTACCCGAACAGCGCGGTGTATCCCTCACTCCATACCAGTTCCTGCGTGGTGAGGTCACGATCCCACAGTGCATCGTTTGCAGCTCGGGCCAGCATCCGATGCCGGTGCTCACTCTGCTTGAGAACGCTGTCCAGCCAATTACGCTCGCGAATCTCTTCCGTCAACTTTTCGTTGGCCGCATTCAGTTCTGCGGTTCTACGCTGTACGCGGAGTTCCAGCTCGGCCTTGGCGCGACGCAGGGCATCTTCGGCGTGGCGACGTGCCTGACGCAGTTGGCGGTTCTGCGTAGCCTGCGAGACGGCCTGACCCAGGCGCGTAAGACTGTTTTTCAAAAGGTAGTCCGCCGCGCCAAGCCGGATGGCTTCCACAGCCAGCGACTCTCCAATCGCCCCTGCAATAAAGATGAACGGCGTGTCGAACGCCATTTCGCGCAGAACCTTCAGCGCCTCCAGCCCGTTGTATTGCGGCAGGCTGTAGTCCGCCAGAATGACATCCAGATCAGGCGAAAGCGCAGCCACAAAGTCGGCTTCGTTCTCAACGCGGTTTGAAACCACTTCGAACCCGGAATCGGTGAGAGCGCGGAGGATAAACTCCGCGTCGGTGGCATTATCTTCCAGCAGCAGTACATTCAGCGGTCGTGACATGGGATACATCTCTCCAGATGGGTGAGGTTTGGCAGGCACTTCCGGTTCTTTCGAGCCGGCAGACCCTGGGTGATGTGGTGGTTGCTCTTGCGGTTCGTTAACTGTATGCTCAGGCTTCGGTTTCCTGTGCAGAACTGCCCGGTACAGCCGTACCCTTGGGTATGGCCACATAGAAGCAGGCGCCGGCATTCACTTCGGCTTCGGCCCAAATGCGGCCACCATGACGGGTGACTATCTTGTGGACGATAGCCAGCCCTGCGCCGGTGCCGGGGAACTGCTCGACGCTGTGAAGGCGCTGAAACACCTTGAAAAGCTTGGCGGCGTACTTCATGTTAAAGCCCACGCCGTTGTCGCGCACGAAGAATATTGTCTCCGTTGCATCATCAGCCTGTTGTACGGTGTCAATCGCAATTTGTGGTTGCTTCACCTTGCTCGAGAACTTGATGGCGTTCACGATGAGATTGGTAAAGACCATTTGCAGTAGGGTTGGATCGCCCTGGCAGACGGGAAGCTGGCCGATCTGAAATGCGGCGCTGGTCCCCATGGCTCCGGCCACCTGATCGGCAACGATGTTGCGCACCATCTCGTCAATGGCTACCGGCTGCAGCTTTATCGCCTGACGACTGGTGCGCGAGAACTCCAGCAGGTCCTTGAGGAGGTTGCCCATATGATCGGCGTTGCGGCGTACGCGCTCAAGGCACCCCTTGGCGTCATCCGAGAGATCTGCGCCATGGTCGTCATCGATGATTTTGGCAAAGTTGTCGATCGCGCGCAGCGGAGCGGCGAGATCGTGCGAGACCATATAGCTGTAGTCCTCCAAATCCTTTACGGCGACATCCAACTCGCGAGTGCGCTGCTTCACTCTGGCCTCCAGATCGGCATTCATCCGCCGGATCGTACGTTCGGCAGCCATCTTTTGGGCGAGTTCCTCCTGTAGGGCCTGGTAGAGGCGTGTTCGGTCGATGGCCAGCGCCAATCGGTCTGCCACCAGTTGAAGCAGCTCGTCATCTTCGGCCGAGTAGCCGGATGCCGTGCGGGAGCCAACGCGCAGCAGACCGATGCACCGTCCTTCGGCTTTCAACTCCACATGCGCGAACCTCGGTTCGCCGGCCGCATTCTGAATGGCCGAGCAAAGTCCCACGAGCGTACGGGAATCTTCGGCAAGGTCCTCTGAAGTAACGGTGCGGTTTGCCCCTAGCCTCTGTCCCATGGCCCCGCTGTAGCCAAGCGTTCCCTTCACCTCGTAGATGTCGGTGTCGGCCGCGCCCAGCAGCACTGCAAGGCTCTCGATGTTGAGGATTTCGCGGATGCGTCTTAACAGTTCAGCCAACAGCTCGTCCAGTGGCAGCTGCGCCAAAGCGGTATCGGTGATACTACGCAGATGTCGTTCCTGCTCTGTAGCACGCTCCGCCTCGGCACGGGCAAGCTGTTCGCGGCACAACAGGTCCTGCCGCTCCGCGTCTGCCTTCTTCCGGTCGGTGATGTCGCGGTTGACACCAACAATTCCTATCACCTGGCCATCTGCATCTCGCAGTGGGCACCGCATCGAAGCCATCCACCGCCATTGGCCGTGACAATCAACGGCAGGTCCTTCCGAGTGACGTGCCTCACCGGTGGTCAGCACCTGCTGCTCGTCGACCTGCCCTGCCGCGGCCAGGGCGTACGGCATCAATTCGAAATCGGAACGGCCAATTGCCGGCTCAGGTCCGGTCATCGCACGGTGAGCCTCGTTCGTCACCATGTATCGCCCGGTGACATCCTTTACATATATGAGGTCCGGAAGATTATCGATGAGCGTCCGCAGCAAGTTGCGCTCGTCTTCGCTCACGGCTGAGGCACGGCGCAGAGCGGTGACGTCCACTCCCGCGCCTACAACGCCGGTAATCTGCTGCAAAGAGTCGCGGAGCGGATCCACCTGGCAGTGATAGTACTGACCTTGCCACTCGATCTCGTACCCAACCGTATCACCCGCCAGAGCACGCCGGTGAGCGGCCATTGCAGTTGGAGCATCCTCCGAGATGCCGATAATATCGGCCATTGATCGGCCAATCAGGTCCTCAGATGGCACGCCGGAGGCGCGCAGACCCGTGCCGAAAGCCGAGATCATCGTCAGATCGCGGTCCGTTACCCATACAATGGCGGGGGCCTGTGCAGCAAAGGCAGCCAACACCTGGTCGCTGTCCAGACTCTGCTGCCAACCCAACCGTTCGGCGCCTGCGTGACGGAGGAACGTGACGACGCCGGTTACTTTGCCCACCGCGTTGCGCAATGGCGCTCTTCGAACCACCAACTGATAGCGGTCACCACCGGCCAACTCCCATGCCTCTTGCACGTCGCGCTGAGGTTGTCCGGACTCCGCCACCTCGACCTCGACCCGGCGGATCATTTCGGCCGTTTCGGCGGCGACAATCGCCTCCGCGGTACGTCCGGCCAATGCAGCATCGTACGGCTGCCGCAACAAGGCGAGAGCAGAGGTGTTGGCGAATGTCAGTCGACCCTGAAGATCGGATGCCAAAACCGGTTGATCGATATCGTGAAGGGCTTCGAGTTGGAGCGCTCCGGCCGCGACGGATTGCTGTACAGTTGAATCATCCGCCACCAGGTACCAGGCCGCCACGTTGTGGCCCGCTTCCGAGCAATCCTGCACCGTTACTCGTACCGATACACCCAGCATGGTACGGGCAGTAACGGTTACGGGCTTTTCGCTGCGCTGCTGCTCGGCCAGGGCTGCGCCCAGCAGCGGCTCGCTATCCGGATGAAACAGAGCCTGCATGGAGCGCGAGACCAGCCGATGCGGCAGAGACTGGAAGATGGCGCCTGCGGCACGGTTGGCAGCGGTCACCAGGCCGGCGCCATCGGTAAAAAGTGTCGCGACAGGTGCGCTGAGAAAGGCTGACTCGAAGGGTGCAAACGGCGTCTTGAAACCCTGGCGCGCTAACGTTGCCGAGCTCTCTGAGCGTACGGTCACGGCCCGACCGCCGGGAGTACGACGCCGCCTCGATGAAACCGGCGCCGCCTTTTGACCCTGTTTTGCCCTGTTTTGCAGGCTAGCCATCGAGAACTCCCAGCTAACGTTTTCGTTGTTACTTCAAGCTTGCGGGTAGCCGGTCACGCGCGGCGCTGCCGCCCAAGTTCATCCTCAAACTCAAGCACGTGGCGTACCAGCGCATACCGCGTTTTCGGTTCGATGTTCAGTTTGACCATGCCACGGTCGAGCGCGTGCTTCACAGACGACTCGGTAACGGCCGTCTTCAGTTCCTGAGAGAGCCGATTGGCAATCTGTTGTATCGTGTATTCCGTGGTGACCGCCTTCTCCACAACCACGCGCTCTCTTGGGCTCAGCCCGGCGCGGTTTGCCAGCCGCTCGATCGCCACCTGGTGATCTGGGGCCGAGGCGTCGGAGGCATCTACAGCCACGGACGCGGCATAAGCTCGGCGGATTGCGGCAACCAACTCCTGGCGTGTACAGCCTTTGTCAAGGCAGTCGTACGCGCCGGCAGCGCGGCCAATAGAGGCGAGTTCACTATGTGAGGTCAGTAGAAGCACGCGGCTTTGCGGCACCCGCGCCGCGATCTTTTCGGTAGCTTGCGCTCCGTTCAGCACCGGCATATCCAGGTCCATCAGCACCACGTTCGGGCGGAGCTGGTCAGCCAGTTCTACAGCCACACGGCCGTCCGGCGCTTCACCGACCACGTGGATATCGCCTTCAGCCGCCAGTTGATGCGCAAGCAGCTGCCGGACCAGTGTCGTGTCCTCGGCTATTACAACGCGAATGTTTGGCATGGGATCGTTACCGCCTTTGTGCACCTGCAGTGATATAGTGCCGCACCCAGGCGAAGTATATCACTCCCACATCGGGCCAAACGGCACAGATCGGCGGCCCACCTGCACTTTACAGGCGATTAGGAAGCACGAATCCGGCGGCAATTAGTGCCAATTCACGAGGAATTGGCGCGAAAAACGGTGCCAAAAACACAGACAAAACTTCACGTACAAAAGGGCCGTGACAGTGAGCCTGTTTCGGGCCGAAAGCCCGGGAGTGGGCGGCCCATCGGCACCCGTGTGTCGGCAGCGACATCATGGGCTGGAGCCCACTATCGCCCCGCAACTTTTATGTATACGCGCGCCTGAGGAGGCTGGACTGGGTCGGAAGTCCCTCCCAGAGGCGCCGATGGCTTCCCGAAACCTGCTGATACCGTTCCGGACGCATGCCGGCGTTTCCGGGACGCATTGCAACATCGAACGCGAGGAAGTTGTGAGGCTTGCGCGAGTTCGGCAGAGCTCATCCGGCAGCCGCGGTATGCATAGACCCGGAGCACGGTCCCGGCGGACCATGCGGGGATCGAAAAGTCGGAATGCCGGTGGCAGTTTGCGGTCGGAAGTACCTGCGCAGCACAGCCGGCAAAAGTACGTTACAGTTGGACGCGCAGTGCGTCAATGAGCGGAGGTGGTGTTGGCACAGGCAGCAATACGACTGACGAGCGGCCGGCTGGCGGAACTGTTGATCGAAGATGAGATCATCGATTCGCATCAGCTGGAGCGCGCCGAAGAGTATCAGCGACAAACCGGCACATTCCTGGGCCAGGCGCTGGTAAGCCTCAACGTCGCGACACCACAGGTGCTCGGCGATTACCTGGAGGCCGCCACCGGGTTCCCCTACGTCTGTCTCGCCGACCGTGTGGTGGACGCGACTGCATCACAGTTGATCCCAGAGCGCATCGCGAGGCGCAAACAGGTGCTGGCGTTTGCCGAGAGCCGGGACGCCCTTGAAGTGGCGATGGCCGATCCACTGGATCTGGACACCGTTGACGACCTTCGGCTAAGGCTGAACCGGCCTATTGTGCAGTATCTGGCTTTGGAGTCGGACCTGCAAGACGCGATCAATCGCGTTTACGATATTCGTGGCAAGGCGCAGTCGGCACTCGACGAGATCAATATCATCTCGACGGTTGAAGCGGAGCTCTCTCCCGACGAACTCGCCGACCTGGCTGAAGATGCGCCTATCGTCCGCCTGGTGAACGGAATCGTACAGGCTGCCGTCACGTCCGGAGCCAGCGACATCCACATCGAACCACAAGAAGATACGGTCCGCGTGCGGTTCCGCCAGGACGGTCTGCTGTACGAACAGATGACGATCCCGCGACAGCACGTGCCGGCGGTGGTCTCGCGCATCAAGATTGTTTCCGGCATGAACATCGCCGAACGCCGGCGGCCGCAGGATGGCAGGTTTGCGTTCAGCACGGAGGACGGCGTCGACTTCGACCTCCGCGTCTCCATTATGCCGGTCAAGTGGGGCGAGAAGGTGGTTATGCGCGTTCTCGCAAAATCGAGCGCGTTCGCCAGTCGCGACCGGCTCGGGCTGTTCCCGGAACAGCAAGAACAATTTGATCGGTTCCTCAAACGGCCGCATGGCATCATCCTGGTGACGGGTCCCACCGGGTCCGGTAAGTCCACGACCCTGTTTGCGGCGCTCAATCTGCTGAACGACAGCAGCCGGAATGTGAATACCATTGAGGACCCGGTGGAGTACGAGCTGCGCGGCGTCAACCAGATGCAGGTGGTGCCGCAGATCGGCGTCACGTTTGCGGCGGGCCTTCGCACACTGGTACGTCAAGATCCCGATGTGATCATGGTAGGCGAGATTCGTGATGGTGAGACCGCCGAGATTGCCATTCAGGCTGCGCTCACCGGACACCTGGTGCTCTCCACGCTGCACACCAACGATGCACCCAGTTCATTGACACGCCTTCAGAACATGGGCGTGGAACCGTTTCTTATCAGCTCCGCGATGGTCGGTGTGGTCGGGCAGCGCCTTCTTCGTACAATCTGCACCAACTGCAAGGAAGAAATGCAAGCCACACGAGCGATGGTTGAGGCGCTCGACCTGCCCGTAAAGGGCAACAAGCTGCCAATGCTGGCGCACGGAAAGGGCTGCCACAAATGTGGGCAGCGTGGAATGAAGGGCCGAACTGCCGTATACGAAATCACCCCGATGTCGGACGCACTTCGCGAGCTGGTGTTAAAGCGCGCCGATGGAGCGCAGCTGCGGGGCCAGGCTATAGCAGAAGGAATGATTACAATGCGAGAGTCGGCGCGCCGCAAGGTACTCGCCGGTGTTACGACGCCGGAAGAGGTCGCGCGCGTCCTGTTTGCCGAGGAGTAGAACCCAATGCCGAACTATCAATACACAGCGCGGGATCTTGCAGGAAAGATGACGTCGGGCAGTCTGCCAGCCGGAGACGTCGCTGAAGTACGCACACTTCTGCGCAACAAGAACCTGTACCTTACAACGGTGCGTGAACAGGCTGGACCGATCGAACAGCGGCCGGCCGGACTGTTCCAGCGCCGCAAGGTAAAGCTGAAGGACATGGTGGTGATGAGCCGCATGTTGGCGACGCTGGTCCGTGCCGGCCTGCCAATCGTGGAGTGCCTTTCCGCCGTATCCTCGCAGACCGAGAACATCGCGCTGGCCAACGCGCTCAAGCAGGTGAGGGTGGATGTGCTCTCCGGCATGACGCTGGCCGACTCGCTGAAGAAGCATCCCAAGATATTCAACGAGACCTACTGCTCGCTGGTTGTCGCCGGCGAAACGGGTGGCGTGCTGGACCAGACGCTGGAAGTAGCGGCAACGCAGTTTGACAAGGAAGCCGACCTGCGCGACAAAGTGAAGGCGGCGTTTGTCTATCCGATTATCGTGTTCATCGCGTCAATTCTGGTCGTGATGTTCATGCTGGTATTCATCGTCCCGGTGTTTGCCAAAGTGTACAAGGACTTTGGCGCCAAGCTCCCGCCGATAACGCAGATGCTGATCGATCTCAGCGCCATTGTCATGGGGTACTGGTGGATTGTCATCCCGGCCATGATCGGTGTAGCGCTGTTGTTGAAGGCATGGGTCAAGACAAAGAAGGGCCGATGGGTTTGGGATACCGTCAAACTGAAGGTGCCCGTACTCGGCAAGCTGAACCGCAAGATCGCAATTGCCCGGTTTACGGAAACCCTGGCGGGCGCCATCAAGGCCGGAGTGCCGATACTTCGCGCCCTGGCCACAGCGGCGCAGACTTCCGGCAACGTGATCATTATGGATGCCGTTACCAGTGTCTCCACCGCGGTCAAGGAAGGCGCTACGTTGAGTGGCCCCCTGGAGTCTTCGGGACAGTTTCCGCCGATCGTCACCAAAATGGTGGCCGCCGGCGAGCAGTCCGGAAACCTTGACGAGATGCTGGAAGAGGTGACCCACTTCTTCCATCGCGATATCGAGTACACGGTGGGCCAACTCACACGCATCATGGAACCTGCGATGACCGTGGTGGTCGGCGGCATCGTGCTCTTCGTCCTCCTGGCTCTGTACATGCCGGTATTCAACCTGACACAGGTTGTTCGCCGCCCGTAGCCAAGGGAGCAGCATAGCTGCCTGAACGCACCGGCTACTGCGCGTGCAGTAGCCGGTGCGTTTTGCGTTCGTCCCACCGTGGTCCAATCGCATAACCCCTCAAGGACCACAGCCGCCCTACCCTGCGGCGAGCCAATCGTTGCCTGAGCATATCTTCGGCCAACCGGCAAGCGCCGGCAGTCGACGGCGGGCGCCGGCACACCAGGGACTTAAGTTCCTGAACCGCTCCGTGCGATGGGCCGCATTTGGCGCATCACATGCCACAGGCAAGTGCACTCTAACACTGTTCGAACCAGCAGTACGCGGGCTGACTCCGCGCCGGACGGGCAGTTTCCGTCCAAGAGCACGAACACGATGACACGAACATTTGCCACCAAACACCGGCGGCGCGGGTTCACGCTGATCGAATTGTTGGTCGTCATCCTCATTCTTTCTTGCTTGATGGCTATCGCGCTGCCGATCTATCTTGGCGCAGTGGCCTATTCAGAGCGGAAGGTATGCCGGGCGAACCTTCAGGTGATTGCGTTTGCCATTCAAAGCGCCCGCGTCCGCGCTATGTCACAGGACTATTCTGCGTACATTGGCCAGCCGATCGGTCCGGGCACAGAGCCGGATCTGGCAACGGAGCCGAGGTGTCCGAGTGGCGGCGTCTACTCCGTGGTGGACGGCTCAAGCGGCGACGCCTCCACATTCAAGGTTGCCTGCACGCTGCACGGCACCTATGAGCTGGGACAGGACAACCAGTAGACGCAGCCGACAGCGCTACGCCAGGTCCGCGTTCGTAAGCGGGCTCACTACGAGGAGGTGACGGTCAGCCATCGATTTCGCCCGGTCACTACGCGCTAACTACCTGCCAGGTTATGACAGCGCGATGCGGCCGCCCCATGGGCCTACTTCTGCGTCACCAACGGCCGAAATTCGGCACCCAGCGCAGCATTAAGCCTGCTCCAACTTCCGGGCCGCGTTAGTGCGGTCCCTGCCAAACCTCAGCCGGAGCCAAAGGCTCCCCCAAATCACTCGGAACTCTTCAAGGAGAACGTAATGCAGTCTGTCAACCGCAAGCGCGGCCTCGCTGGTCGCAAGGGATTTACGCTCATCGAGCTTCTGGTCGTTGTGCTGATCCTCTCTATTCTTATGGCCGTGGCGCTTCCACTCTACCTGGCCGCCGTGGCTGATTCACAGAAAAAGACGTGTCGCGCAAATATGCAGACCATCGCCAACGCCGTAGAGGCCGCGCGAGTTGAAGGCAATTGGGCCGACTACTCGACCGCCATCGGCGCCGCGATTGGCCCAACCATAGAGCCCGACCTGAAAGCGACGCCGGTATGCCCAACGGCCGGCGCCTATAGTATCGAGCAGGGCAGCAGCGGCGACAACACCACGTTCAAGGTTGCTTGTACGGTTCACGGCACCTTTGAGCCTGGCGTAGACAGCAACTAGTCTCGCCTTGCATCCGGGCGGTCCGGCAGCTGCGCCACTCGGGCGCGCTGCCGGGCCGTTCGCGCCTTTTATTTGCCCTCCGTGAGCCCAAGGACGGAGATGTCTGATCGCTTACCGCCGGGCGCTGGCCGCTAACAAGATCGCGACCATCCCGCGGCGGTTCGAGGCCGGAACAGGCCGTAGGTCAAAAGTACCCGCCCAAACAGCCCGCTTAGGGTCAAAGCGTCCTCAACAATTAGTACTAGCAACCGCACAATACCTGTATCGCGCCGAAGCGGTTAAGCCGCCAACACAATCTGTGGTGAGCAGTCCGCGGCGTTCAATGTGAAGATCAGACGTGACACAAACTCAGCGAGGAACCGAAGGACGGGCTGCCGGCACACGCAGGGCCCCAATCTGCCGAGATTGCGCGGCATGGCCGCTTGTTCCGCCGAGTCCTCATCCACTGCCGTACCGCGTCCGTTCACCACACGATACCAGGGCGATAACATCGGTCAAGGCTTGCCGCAAGCGGCACGGCCACGATCCACTTCCACATCGGGGCACCGTGTCCCACGAACCTCAGAAGAACTGAAGGAGACCGTAATGCAGTCTGTCAAACATGCGCGAAACCTCCGGGGTCGCAAGGGCTTTACGCTCATCGAGCTTTTGGTCGTTGTGCTGATCCTCTCGATCCTTATGGCGGTCGCACTTCCTCTCTACCTGGCAGCCGTCGCCGATTCACAGAAAAAGACGTGCCGCGCCAACATGCAGACCATCGCGAACGCTGTAGAAGCGGCCCGCGTTGAAGGCAATTGGGCGGATTACACGACTGCGATCGGCGCAGCCATTGGCCCGACCGTAGAGCCCGACCTGAAGGCAGAGCCGGTCTGCCCAACTGCCGGTACCTATAGCATCGAGCAGGGCAGCAGCGGCGACAACACCACGTTCAAGGTTGCCTGTACGGTTCACGGCACCTTTGAGCCGGGCGTAGACAGCAACTAGGCGTCAGACACACGCCGAATCGCCGGCAGCGGCGCCCGTTTTGGGTCGCTGCCGGCAATTCACTCCAGCGAGACAGCATACGAATTCAGGAACTGCCCCGCGGGGCGCCGGCAATGAAGAAACGAAATCGAACACAGGGCTTCACGCTCATCGAGATACTCGTCGTCCTGATCATCATGAGCGTTATGATGGGTCTTGCGACCGTCCTCTACACCCATGCAATAGCTAACGGCGACTATCAACAGTGTTATTCCAATGAGCAGTCGGTTGCAAACGCGGAGGAGCAGTACCGGCTGCGCAGTTCCGCTCACACCTATACCACCTCGATCGCGAGTCTACGAGCGTTGCTGCCGACGACACCGGTATGCCCGGACGGCGGCACGTACTCCATTACAATCTCCAACGGCTCGGCCACGGCCAACAATGGCCAGCTGGTGCCGAATGGACAGATCGTGGTCTCTTGCAGCGCCAGCGGACATCCCAAGTACGCCCCCGGCATCGACACACCATAACGGAGGCCCACGGCAGAGAGATGCAAATCAGAGTCCAACCAGCAACCCGGAAGAGAACGCGTCCGGGCTTCACGCTCATTGAAGCGCTTGTGACTTCCCTTATCGTCACCATCTCGGTGGCCTCGGTGGTGAGCATGTGGTACTTCGCGTACAACATGGATCGCCTTACGGACGACCAGGGTGTGGCTTACAACCTGGGTCGCAGCGCCATTGAACAGGTGCACGAGACGGGATTCTACGACACCGCCGAAGCGCCGGTCAATAACCCGGTGATCTACTACTACGACCACAACGAAGTCAACCAGACGCTGACGCCCGCCAACGCCCAGTTCAAGGTGACCGTCTCGGTGGTCAGTGACAAATCCAGCGGGGCGACCACCGGCCAAACATGGGCCGACGACGCGCTCCGTACAGTTACCGTCACCGTGACGCGAATCAGCGATGGGCGCCAACTGTACCAAACGGTTACCTACCTTGCGAGGGATGGAATATGAAGCCGCATGCTAATCACCGCGGCCAGGTGCTCACGGAAGCGCTGGTCGCCTCGGCAATTATGGTTCTAATCGGCGCGGCGCTCGCCACCCTCGTCATGACCACCTACCGCTCGCGATCGCTGATATCTGAGAGTGACGCCAACCTGGCAAACGCACGGCGCACGGTGGACGAACTTGCCGACAACATCCGAATGGCGCAGCTGTACGCCACGACAAGCGGCGGGAGCATGGGCGGCGGGCAAAACACGTACTCAGCCGTTGCCGCGGCCACCGCGAACAGCGTGACCATCTATACCGACAGCTCCGGCGACACCGCCGAGTTCTGGCTGGACACCAGCAACAACACGTTGGAAAAGACCGTGGGCGCCACAACGACGGCGCTGCTTGAGAACGTGACCAGCCTGCAGTTCACCTACTACACATCCGGCGGCGAGTACAACGCGCCGGCCAGTTCATGGACCACAACCGCCAATCCACAGGCGCCGACCAGCGCCGAGTTACCGGAACTGGCGGCTGTGGCGATCTCGGCAACTGTGGCACAGAACGGCTACAGCCGCACACTGAACACCCAGGTACGCATGCGCTGCAGCCCTTACCACTAGGGCGCCGGCAGCCGAAAGGGCTATTGCAATGATAGAACGATTTCGCGGCGTGAGGCTCAGCAGCAACGAAGCACTGGGTCTCCTGGAGATTCTGATGAACGCGCCGTGCGACATGTCCCTGGACCAGTTGTCGGCGTTTGAGAAGCTGTCGGAATACTGCCGAACGCAGCTGCGCGATGAGGAGCGTACGTGTGCGCCGCAGGGGCTCTGCGGCGTTGGCGCAACGCGAACGGCCTAGCCACCAGAACGGAAGTCATCGGGGAGGAGAGATACCCAATGCGAGTTCCTAAAAAACCGATACTCGGCATCCACGTCCATCCGCTGGGCGTGCGCGCCATCGAAGCTCGCGGCGCATGGAGTTCGCCGCAGTTCGCCAACGCCCGCGAAGTACCGCTGCCAGCCGGCGCGATCGATGCGGGACGGATCATGCAGCCAGACGCTCTGGTTGCGGCTCTGCGCGAGCTGGTCGGACCTGTGGATGGCCCCACCGACGTGGTGATGTCGATCAGCGCTCGCGGCGTAATGACGCACGTCATTGAGGCGCCGCCGGCGCCGGATGCTGAGATGCGTACGGTTATCGAGGGAGAGCTTGAACACTATCACATCGTAACCACCGCCAACAACGCCATCGACTACTTGCGCCTGCAGCAGCGCGACGGCAACCGCACCGACCCATCACCGCAGGTTCTCGTCTCGGCTGCCGAACAATCGCTTGTAGATGGCTACTGCGATGCTGCCGAGCGGGCTGGGCTGCGATTGGTAGGACTTGAGCCGGAGCTGCTGGCGATGTACCGGTTGGCGGCTCAGGAGGCCGGCCAGATCGAGGCGGCAATTGCCGTAACTGTGGGATCGGAGCAGACCGAACTCGCGGTTACCAGCCAGGGTGCGATCCGGCTGTATCGCCGGATTGACGTAGGCGCAAGGCAGCTGGTCGGCGCTCAGCCGGGCCTCTCCGCGGATCCGCTGACCGGCCCGGTGGTGCAGACCGGGCCCGGATTCAATGTGGTGTCGGCAATGAACCTCGCCACCGAACTCCGGCGCTCGCTGGACTACTACGGGAGCCAGTTCCCCGAAGCCGTAAAGCCTGAGAACGTGGTTCTGGTGGTGCAGGATGCCGAGTTGGCCGGACTGGCCGACTGGCTTGGAAATACGCTGCGGCTGCCCGTCACGCTGGCGTCACCGCAGATCCTCAGCGACGGCGCCGCGCCAGGCGAAAGTAACTGCAGGTATGCCGCGGCAGCCGGATTGGCAATGCACAACCTGGCCTCCCATCCGAACACCGTTCCGAGATTCGATCTCGCGAAACGCAATCGGGCAGCCGACGCCGTAGAGTTTGAGCGCCGCAAACTTGTGGGCGCGCTGGCGATCTCCATCGCGGCTGTCGCCGCCGGCGTTATCATCGCCGTGGCTGTTGGAATCCATGCCAACGTGGTTCAGGCGGCCGTATCGCAGCAAAAGCAGAGCATTGCTGGACTTCAACAGCAGCGCGGCGCCGAGGTCGCCAGAGCCCAGCATGAGGACTCCCTGTCCAAGGCTCTGGCCGGCCAGGGTTACCCACTGCCCTGGGTCATGGATGCCGTAGCGCAATCGATGGCCGAGAAAGCCGGGCTTAGCGACGCACGGCTCGACCCGGGGGCCAAGCTTGTGCTTACCGGCGATGCCGCCACCAACCAGGCGGTTATTCAGACGCTGGAGCATCTGCGCGACTCGACGCAGCTGCAGGGCGCCTCGCTCGACTCATTCGACTCGACTAATGAACAGCATCAGAAGCAAGTCGTACACTTCCAGATATCCGCTTACCTCGCCGGCGCGCCGGCGGCCACGGTAGGCGGTGTGAAGCAGGGAGGCTAGTTCCATGGATCGCAAGCTGATTTACAAGATAGGCACGGTCGCCGCTCCGGTGCTGTGCTGCTGTTTCGCCGTGGGAATCGGCATGTTCGAGTTCATGCGGCTTACCAACCTGAGGTACCAGGAGGCCAGTGGCACTGCCCAAATCTCCGACCTGCAAAACGCCCTGCGCGACCTGGCCAACCGGCCAAAGTCCGCGCGGGTGCCGGTTGTGGCCGACTCGAATATGGAGCAGGCGCAGTTTGTGAACGCCCTGCGCGTCATTGCCGACACCTCCAAGGTCAGCCTGGTGCGCTGGTCGGTCGGTCAGACAGCGCCAACCACCGGACCGGGAAGCGCAACCAAGGGTGCGCCGGGCTCCAAGTTCCCAACCGGTGTTTCGCCGATGACCAATCTGATCGAGATCAACGGCACCTTTGCGCATGCACGCACTTTCCTCTACAACCTGGCGCGGTATCGCCGCCTTCTGGCACTGGACGACCTCCATTGGCAGCGCACAAACGGCTGGCCGGTTACGGACCTCTCGTTCACCGTAACCCGCTTCATCGTGCCTGCCGGCCAGGACGTGGATGCCGATCCGGATATCGATCCGCAAGCCAACATCCAGCCGCTGCAGAACGGACCTGCCGCTTCCAACGGCGCCGCGGCGCCAATCGCCATGAATTCGCATTCGATGCCCCGTATAGAGCGGGTCGCATCTGTAACGCCTGCTAGCATGGGCCGGTAGCCCAGCACAATCACCCAAGGAGACCACGAGTGAAATCCCCATCCATAATCACAATCGGTCTGTGTGCCGTCATTGCCGGAGGCGCGGTAAACGCCGCCCCGGTACCGCGAACGCACTTCGACCATATGGCTTCAGCCTCCGGCATACGCCTGAGCTTTTCAAATACCGATGCATCCGACGTGCTTCAGGCGCTGAGCCTGAAGTCGGGCGCCAGTATCGTGTTTCCAGCGCAGATGAAGCGGATGATATCGATCAACGTGACGGCGCCGGATGTTCAGACGGCACTGGGCTACATCACGGCGGCAGCCGGCCTGGCATTTCGCGAGGTCGGAAGCACATATGTGGTGGCAGAGCCGAAAGACCTCCGCCAGGCCCTCGAGCCATTCGCCACGCGAGCGCATCTGCCTCTCAACCTGCTCTCTGCGTCCGACGCCGCGAGCATGCTGGAATCGGCCCTGCCCTATCTGACGGCGCGCCCTGCCGGCGACGAGGTGCTGGTAATTGGGTCCGATGAAGACATCGCCCAGGCGCGCACTATCCTTGCCGACTCGGATCGTCCGGGCGGCGCCGGCCAGCCGGTGACCAGGGTGGTGGAGCTGACACACGTCTCGTCGGCGCAGGTAGCAAAGATGCTGCTGGCGATGTATCCCGGCATTAAGGTGCAATCGGTGGGCGACAGCGCCAAGCCTGGTGGCGTGGTTGGTATAGCAGGGCCACGTGCGCTGGTTGAGGAAGCCAGCCGCACCGTAAAAGCTGCCGATATCCCGGGCCAGGATGAGAATCCCGATCGCCGGTACAGCGTGTACCACATCAAGTACAGCAGCGCACCGCAGCTGGTGAAGTTTATGCAGACCGCCATGCCCAACGTGTTTACCGTGATGGGACCGGAACGGTATACACCGAAGGCGCCGTCGTTCACGCCACTTGGCGGCAACACCCTGTCGGCTTCGACCTCCAACAGCGGTGGCGGAAGCGGCGGCGCGGGTGGCGCGGGCGGAGCCGGCGGCGGCGCGGCCGGGTCGTCCGGCGGCGGCTCTACCCTGAACGCCGACCCCACGATTCCCAAACCGAAAGATGGCGACCGATCCACCACACTGGTGCTTTACGGCCTGCCACAAGATCTGAATGCGGCTATCCGCTTGCTCGACAAGGTGGATATCCCACCGAAGCAGGTGATGGTACGCGTTGAGGTAGTGGATACCTCTCCAGAGAGGGCCGAGAACCTTGGTATGCAGTTCAGCTGGACCCCGTTCCAGTTCCTGGAAGCCAAGCAGGGCACGCCCGTGGCCAGTGCGACAGCAAACACCACCGGGCCCGACTTCGCCTACTTCAGCCGCGTGCCATGGTCGTTCCAGAGCATTCTGAATGCCATGGTGACGCACTCCGATGCCAAGATACTGGCCGATCCTTCCGTAGGCGTGCTGGATGACGACAGCGCCAGCATCTTCATCGGCGATACGCTGAGAACCACCATCTCGCAGGCCGGCCTCTCCGGAACCACACTTCAAGTGGTGGAGTTCCCGGTAGGCATTGCTCTGCTGGTTCGGCCGCGGGTGAACGCCAATGGCGAGATCACCATGCACGTGCATCCCGTGGTCAGCACCGTTACCTCGATCGGCACCGACAACCTTCCACAGACCGCTTCTCGCGAAGCCGAAACCACCGTCATGGTGAAGAGTGGTCAAACGGTGGTGATCGGCGGCCTGATCAAGGATGAGATGACCAAGACGATCTCCGCTATTCCGTTCCTCTCGAACATCCCGATCATCGGAGAGCTGTTCAAGAATACGTCGACGGACCGCAAACACAGTGAGATTCTGGTCTTCATCACTCCCTACATCGTGGATGCACAGCATCCCGGACCCAGCGCAGACGTGCTGGGTGGGCCCGACGCGAACGCAGAGCATGCGCAGCAGCAGGGCATGGAGCACTCCAAATGACACCGATTCGAGCCGAGGACAAGCCGAAGCTATACGCCATTCTTGGCGCGCTGGGCATCGTGGTTCTCTACCTGGCTGTGTTTCAGCTGCCCAAGGTGATGGGACACAGCAAACCTTCGGCGGCGGTTAGCACCTCCGCGCCGGTGCAGACGGCTTCGGCCTCTGCTCCGGCCGGGGCTGCCGGCGTAAGCAGTACGGACATGCTGAACCCGATACCTGCCCTGCCGGCTGACCCATTCAAGCCACCGGTACCCGGCGCATCTCTGCACTCCGCCGCAATGCAGATAAAGCCGGTCGTGCCGTCGCCGATGGTGGCAAGCGGTCTGGGCGGCGGGCACATTCCCCCGCCGGCGGTGCAGCTGGTACCGGTATCGGTGCAGCTGCAGGGCGTAATAACCGGCTCACCAGCCGTCGCTGTGTTTCAGGTTGGCGCCGCCGTGGAGCCGAGAACATCCGGGCAGCAAGTGGTGCCCACGGTTACTCTGCACCGGATCTCGGATGGCGGGGTCTACCTGACCTGCAGTGGCCAGGATACCTTTGTACCTGTTGGCCACGACGCCGTTTTCTCGATACCCGGCACGCTGGCGCCCGGAGTACAGCCGCCGGTGGTGCATGTGGCGCCGCAAGCGCCTGGCGTACCTGTAGGCGCGCTTCAGCCGGCAGCGGTTACGCTTCCGGGAATGGCGCCGGCGGGTGGCGTAGCGCCCCATACCGTAACCTCGGCGATGGACGCGTCGCCGCCGGATACCAGCCGATATGTGGCACGGTGGCGCCAGTACTACATGATGGCTCAAACCGAGCAGTGCGGGACCGCAGCGCCGTAGCTCGACGCGAGTCCTGGACGAGGAATAGAGCGCAATGACGCTGGCGCCAGCACAGTCAGAAAGAGCGGCCCTCGGCAGCAGCGGCCGGATGAGAATCCGGGCGCTGCTGCTGGAGGACTGCCCGGACGACGCGGAACAGACGCTTCGCGAACTGGAACGGCAGGGCTTCGACGTCGACTGGAAACGTGTCGATTCGGAGTCCGCCTTCGCTGCGGAGCTCAACTCCGAGCTCGACGTTATCCTTTCGGATTACAACTTGCCCCAATATAACGGTGTGGAGGCGCTGCACCGGGTGAAGAGTGCCGACCTGGACGTGCCCGTGATTATCATCACCGGCGCCGTTGGCGAGGATGTGGCTGTAGACGCGATGCGCCTGGGAGCGGCCGACTACCTCTTCAAAGACAACCTGAGACGATTGGGAGAGTCGGTCCGCCAGGCAATTGAGGCGCGCCGAATGCGCAGCCAGGCCCAGGAGTCGCAGCGAGCGCTGCGTGAAAGCGAGGCGCGCTTTCGGCAGATGGCCGACTGTGCGCCGGTTATGATCTGGCAGACCGATGCCGATAACCTGGGTTCATATTTCAGTGCAGGCTGGCGGAGGTTTACCGGTCGCACACTGGAAGAGGAGCTGGCGACCGAGCCCCGTCAACGCGTACACCCCGATGACTGGGATCGGTATATCTCGGTAACGGCGTCGGCCAGTGAGACGCGCAGCGATTTCGATATTGAGTACCGCATGCTGCGGAGCGATGGCACATACCGCTGGATCCTGGACCACGCGGTACCGCGGTTTCTGGATGACGGTACGTTTGAGGGTTATATCGGCATCTGCACCGACATCACAAACCGGATGCAGGCCGAAGAGAGCCTGCGCCACTTTGTCCGCAGCGCCAATTGCCTGATGTGGAGCGCCACGGTGACTCGCCAGAGCAAGGGCGACTTTGCCTGGGTTGTGGACGCGGTAGACCAGGCGACGGCCGAACGCTTTTTGCCGCTGAGCTATCAGCCTGGGGAGCGCTGGTCCGAGGCGTGGTACCGAAGCAAGCATCCGGATGACACGGCGCATATGGATCAAATGGCGATAGACGCGCTGGAAAATGGCGTCGACGGATACCGGCAGAGTTTTCGCTGCACCGACGCCAACGGCGCGCTTCGATGGCTGTACGAAGATGTGAGGATCACATCCACCGGACCGGAGTCGTGGTCGGTGGTGGGCCTGTGCACCGACGTTACCGACACCCGGCGGGAGCAGACACTGAACGGTGCGTACGCGGCGGCTTTGGAGCAGATCGCGCGTGGCGCCACCGCCGAAGAGGTACTGGGAGGGCTGATCACTACAGTGGAATCGCTCTATCCCGGTCTGATGTGCGGAGTATGGCTGCTGGATGAGAGCCGAACCGTGCTGCGGGCAACCGTGGCGCCAAACCTGCCGGAGGGATACAAGCAGTTTGTTGACGGCGTCGCGATCGGCGACGGTGTGGGCAGCTCCGGCACCGCGGTTTTCCGGCGCGAGCGCGTCATCGTGGAAGATATTGCCACCAGCAACCTCTGGACCGGATACGCTGAGACCGCTCTACAGTTTGGTCTTGCGGCATGCTGGGCCGAGCCAATCGTGTCGGGTGAGGGCGACGTATACGGTGCATTTGCTTTCTATTACACAACACCGCACAAGCCGGAGCCTGCCGAGGAGCGACTTGTTGCCGCTGCCGCCCGTATCGCCGGTATTGCCATGGATCGAATCCGGTCTGCCGAAGCGCTGCGCAACAGCGAGGAGCGGTTCCGGTGCCTCATCGAACGCAGCTCCGATATTATCGCAATATACGATGAGGAAGGCACCGTCAAGTACATCAGCCCAGCCATCGAAGCGGTTCTGGGATACAAACCGGAAGAAGTGATTGGCGGCAACGGCTTCGACAACGTGGTGTTTGATGATATTGAGCGCGGTACCGATGTCTTCGATACTCTGTTACAAGACGGCGCCGGCCACAGCACACTGCAGTGCCGGGCGCTAGCCAAGGACGGTTCCATTCGCTACATGGACGTGGTCTTCACGCCGCTGCTCCACCATCCCGGTATTCAAGGCGTGGTCGCCAACATCCGCGACATTACCGAGCAGTCGCTGGCTGCGGAGGCGCTGAGCGAGCAGGCGCAGCAGCTGGCCTACTCCAACGCGGAGCTTGAGCAGTTTGCATACGTGGCGTCGCACGACCTGCAAGAGCCGCTCCGAATGGTTTCCAGCTACACGCAACTGCTGTCGCGGCGGTACAAGGGCCGGCTCGACTCGGACGCTGACGAGTTTATCGGCTTCGCCGTGGACGGCGTCACGCGGATGCAGCGCCTGATACAGGACCTGCTGAAGTACGCACGGGTTGGTACACAGGCAGCGGAGTTTCGATCAGTAGCTATGGACGCGATAGTCGATGCGGCGCTGAAGAACCTGGAAGTGGCTCTAAGCGAGTGTGGCGCCGAAGTGACCAGCGATCCGCTGCCGGTGGTACATGGCGACGACGGACAGCTTCTTCAGCTGATGCAGAATCTGATCGGCAATGCCATCAAGTTCCGCGGCGAGGAAGCGCCAAAAGTTCATATCGCCGCCGAGCGGTCCGCCGGCCAGTGGCAGTTCCAGGTGCGCGACAACGGCATCGGCATCGAACCGCAGTATGCCGAACGGATATTTGTGATCTTCCAGCGGCTGCAGGGACGGGACCAATACCCGGGTACCGGTATCGGCCTGGCGATATGCAAAAAGATTGTGATGCGCCACGGCGGGCAAATCTGGGTGGAGTCGGGCGCCGGCGCCGGCAGTACATTCCGGTTCACATTAAACGCGGGCACGGAAGGAGAACCGGATGGAGCCTGACGATCGATCCGCCGTACAGATACTGCTCGTGGAAGATAACCCTGGTGACGTTCGTCTCACGCGAGAAACGATGAAGGAGAGCCATCTCGTCAACACGCTGCACGTGGTGAATGACGGCGTGGATGCGATGGCATTCTTGAGGAAGGAGGGCGCCTTCGCGGCAGCGCCACGACCGGACTTAATTCTTCTGGACCTCAACCTACCTCGCATGGACGGCCGCCAGGTGCTGGAGGAGATCAAGGCGTCGCCATGCCTGCGCCGAATCCCGGTGGTGGTACTCACCACCTCGGCCGCTGAGCAGGACATTGTGAGGAGCTACGACCTGCATGCCAACTGCTACATCAACAAACCGCTCGAACTGGATCAGTTCATCGAGGTCGTACAGTCCATCGAGAACTTCTGGCTGAGCATCGTCAAGCTGCCGGCGATGAGCGCAGGTAACTGATGACGGCAGGCAACGAGCCACGGTCGCAAAAGAATAGCATGCCAGCTACCTTACGAGCACTGGTTGTAGAGGATAACCCGGGCGATGCGCGCCTTATGCAGGAAGCGCTGCGCGATGCACGCACGGTTCGGTTCGACGTGACCCACGCGCCATCGCTTGCGACCGCGATCGACTGCCTGGATACCGGCAGCTACGATATCGTTCTGTGTGATCTTTCGCTGCCCGATTCAAGCGGGCTCGAGACCGTCAACCGACTTAAGGCCACCGCGCCGGGATTGCCGCTCATCGTGCTCACGGGCAGCAACGACGAGGAAACGGGCCTGGCGGCAATGCAGGCCGGCGCACAGGACTTCATGGTGAAGGGAATCTGCGACGGTGACTCGCTGGCGCGCGGCATTCGCTACGCAATGGAGCGTCACCGACTGCAGGCAGCTCTCGAAACTGCCCGCCTGGCTGAGATCGCCACAAAGGACGACTTCCTCTCGCACGTCTCGCATGAACTCCGCTCCCCGCTGACTACCATCTACCAGTTTGTGACGATCATTCTTGACGGATTGAGCGGGCCAATTTCGGAAGAGCAGCGAGAGTATCTGGAGATCACGCTCCGCAGCGTCAACCAGCTTCGCCGGATGATCGGCGACCTGCTGGACGTAACACGCGCATCCAACGGCAAGATGCGGATCCAGCGCGAAACACTGAACCTGGCCGATACCGTCGCCACAGCGGTGCGAGCCATGGCCGAATCGGCAAAGGAGGCCGGCATCGAACTCACTGCCGATGTGGCCTCGGCGCCGACCGTATCCGGTGACGATGCGCGCATTCGCCAGGTTGTCACCAACCTGCTCGACAATGCCATCAAGTTCACGCAGCGCGGCGGCACCATCACCGTGACGGCGGGAATCCTGCCCGAATCGGATGGGGCGGCTCTGGTGACCGTTACGGATACCGGCGCGGGTATGGAAACCGAAGACGTAGAGCGTATGTTTGAGCGGCTCTATCAGGCGCCGGATGCCACCGAAGCCAGTCGCCGCGGCCTGGGACTGGGCCTGCACATCTGCCACGAGATTGTAAGTCTGCATGGCGGCCGGATCTGGTGCGAGAGTACGCCGGGCAACGGCGCCAGCATCAGTTTCACTGTGCCGGCCAGTGCAGCCACCGAGAATGAAGCCGCATCTGAAGGCGGATCGGCAATGGCGCAAACTGCAGCATCTGGAGGAGACACCTGATATGAGATCCACGATTCTGATTGTTGACGACGACCCCGATATTCGAACGGGAGTCGCGGTGCGAATGCGTGCGGCCGGGTACGACGCCGTGACGGCGCCGGATGCGGTGGCGGGTGTTGGTCTCTTTCAAAAGTTTGCGCCTGCTTTGGTGCTTCTCGATATCAACCTACCTGGTGGCGATGGGTTCCTTGTGATGCAGCGCATACGGGAGCTCGGCAGCAATACTCCGGTCATCGTGCTCAGCGCGCGCGACCCGGAGCTGGCGGAAGAGCGTGCGCTCGCTGCCGGGGCTGCCGCGTTTTTCCAGAAGCCGGCAGACAATAGCGAGCTGTTGGAGTTGATATCGCGCCTGGCGCCACGGGTAAACAACGACGCAACGACTCCCAAATACCGGGTGCTGGTGGTGGATGACGATCCCGATATCCGGAGCGCCATGCAGGTGCGCCTGCGCGGCGCCGGCTTCAGCACGGCCGCCGCCTCCGACGGGTTGACCGCAATAACCGTCTGGCAGCGCGATCACCCGGATGTCATTCTGCTGGATATCGGTCTGCCGGGCGGCGACGGCTACAGCGTGATGCAGAGGCTGAACGATCTCGGATCGCGAACACCGATCGTTATACTGTCGGCCCGAGACCCCGCAGCGCATGCCGATCGTGCCTTTCGGCTCGGCGCGTTCGCGTACCTCCAGAAGCCGCCGGACAACGGCGAACTGTTCGACACTCTCTATCGGGCAGCGCGCGAGGCAGCTCCCGACGGCATCGGGCTGCGCATTGCTTAAGGAGCGGCCATGAAATCCCATCTATTCGGAAACCTGGGTCAGCCGCCCGGCAAGCGGCGCTTGTTACTCACCCGAACGTCACGGCGCATTCGCGAGCGGGCGAACGGGATGGCGAGCGCAAGCCGCCATTTTGAACGAGAGCCAAGTGGATTCACGCTTCAGGCGCCAGCGACAACGGCGCCACTGCAAGCCGACACGCAGCCTGAAGCGGCGCCAGATACTGCGCTCCAAAATGGTTGAGGTGGTTTAGCAGCGGATAGATCTGGTAAACGGCGCGACGGCGCCGGTATCCGGGTGACAATGGCCAGGCCGCCTCGTACGCCGCAAACAGTTCCGGCTCGAAACCCGGAAAAAGTTGCATATACGCCAGCTCCAGTTCACGGTGACTGTAGCTAACGGCTGGATCCACCAACACAGGCTCCCCACTTTCGCCGGTGAGCAGGTTGCCGCTCCACAAGTCGCCGTGCAGCAGCGATGGTGGCTCATCCACGTCCGCCAGCAGCTCTGGAAGCGCCTCCGTTACCCTAATCACGTCTCGCTCCAAATCCGGCGTGAGCGCCCTACTCTGCCGCGCCAATGCGATCTGCGGCGCAAGGCGTCGCTGTGCATAGAACCCAGCCCAGGCCACCATTCTGCCGTTTTGTTGCGGCATCAGCCCAATGAAGTTGTCGCGCTCCAGGCCGAAATCGCTTGCGGTGAAGCGGTGGAGGCGCGCCAGCCGTTCACCAACTTCGGCCGGCCGGGCCGTTTGCCGCTCATGCGGCCGGATGGCCTCAAGCAGTAGGAACGCCGGTTCGGCGCCTTGTTCGGAGTCGCGGAATGCAATTACCGCTGGAGTCCGAAAGGCGTCCGCGCGCCGGAGAATCTCCAGACCGTGGGCCTCGGCAGCAAAAAAGCCTGGCGCCGCGCGGCTGCGCCATTTGCCGAAGATCGTGCCGATGTTGGTGTGAAGTATGGCGCTCTCGTTGATCATGCCGCCGTGAACAGGCTGAACCGCGGTGACCACAAGTCCAAGCAAACGCATCTGCTCGAGCAAGGAGGCGGATAACGAGGTTTGCCCTACCAACCGTGTTCGCGCCGAATAGCGCTCAACAGGCCCTCCACAGCCGGGCCAACGAGACAAGCCGTCTCCTGGAAGTCACCGGTATACCACGGGTCCGGCACATCCAGTACGCGAGCATCGGGCGCATATTCCATGAGCAGTCGCGCCTGGCTCAGGCCGGTGGACCTTATCTGTGCCAGTATTGCGCTGTCCAGGGCGAGCAGATGCGCATAGATCTGCCCATCCCTCGGCAGCAGCGGACGCGCGGTGTGGTGGAACCGGATCCCCATCCTCTGCAGCTGCAGCCGTGTGCCGATATGTGGCTGCTCACCCAGATGCTCGCGGCTGGTTCCCGCAGAGTCCGCAGAGATCCGCGAATCCAGACCGGCGCGCCTCACGCGGTCCTCAAACAGCGCCTGAGCCATGGGCGAGCGGCAGATGTTACCATAGCAGACGAAGCATACCGATACTCCGAGTGCCGTCGGCCCTTCATCGCTGCTACCGGTCACCAGCAAACTCCAGTGATATCGTGTGGTGACCCGCGAGGTAGAGCGCCAGGCGATTGCCTTCGGCATCCACGCGTACGCGCGGGTCGTCCGCGCCCAGCAGCCGGCCATCCACATGAATCGTTGGCCGGACCCGAAAGCCGACCACGAGGAGCGCTGACGGCTTGTTCGGCCACAGGTCCACCTGGAACGTTATCGCGCTACCGCTGCTGCCGGGCTTCGTGATGGAACCTGCCGCGTGCACGATCACGCCAAGATCGCGGAAGACGTGGTAACTGTAGATGGGCGTTTCGCGATACAGCCGGACGGCATCCATCTGGACGGTTGCAGGATTGATACCCGGGTTGTTCCGCGACTGGCTGATGAGGTTGTACGAGTCCGGCAGGAGGCCCGAACGTGTGGGATCGCTTCTGGCCGGCCACGTTTGCTGAATGCCGCTCGCGGTAATACCATCGGCCAAAAGGCGCCAGAGCCAGGTTTCGGAGTACTGACTCAGCCCATACAGCGCATCGGCGTAGACCAGCCCGCACCACTGCACCGGCACACCAAGCCAGTAAGCCGCGTTCCAGTCACTGGCGCCGAACACAGGTATTGTAGCGAACATACCAACTGGCTTGTAGTCGCCATCCAGATAGATGAACGGGATGCCGGTCCATGCCCAGTATTCCGCGCGGGCAAGCAGCGTGGTGTCGCCGGTAAGCGCGTAGCCAAGCGTGAACGCTTTGACCAGCCATGCGGCCGCCAGAATGTCTGGCGTGTGCAGCGGTACCTCCCACGTTTGGGCTCCTCGTGGCGCCGTGCCATCGTACTTCTCCAGCGCGCGCAGAGCGGCGATCGCATCGTGGATTTCGTTCCAATCGCCGGCAAACGACGCATGCTGCAGCGCGGAGGCCACCACCGCAGCCGTCAGGCCATTTGCCTGATCGGACCCGTTCGTACGCGAAAGGTCGAGTCGCCCCGGCGCCGCGCTGTAATGAATGGTGAACGAAGGTCCCAGGCGCTGAAGCTCGTCGCGAGCCTGAACTTGCGCCTGCTTTGAGGCAGCCAGCGGGTCTCCAAACATCAGCGCCGGGGCAGGCGTGACGATGTGCCCGATATGAGCGTCGTTCCATCCGCCCTTCGGAATCGCTGCTACCGCCTGGCTCGCGGCATCCGTCAGCTCGCTGCGCAGCGTTTTATCACGTGTGTGCTGTGCCAGCCATGTCATCATCATGCCCGCGTCGGCCGCAGGCTGCAGGCCGAACGATCCGGGAATCGCGTGATGAAAGAGCCCGCCGCTGCGAATGCCGCTGTGCAGCCAACCGTCATCGGCCATCCCCTCCCATACCGATTCGGCCGGCTTGACAATTGTGGGCTGTGGCATCAGGTCCACGTACTGCGAAACGGCGCCAATAGCACTGTCATCACGCCCGCCAAGGATGGTAGCCTGAAGCGTGATCGGTTGGTTGGCCTGCACCAGTTCAGGAGCGTATGGCAGCAGGCTTCCATCCGCGCGGCTGGCCGTATCCGCGCCGGGAAAGAGCACGCCCAGTACGTTGGCGCCGGAGTGAAACGTGCGATCCGGTGCGTCGAACAGTGCGCAATACTCGGAACTGCGCTGCCACGTGATGCCAACAAAACGACTATCCGCAGCCAGCGCCATCATGGGGAAGGTCACCTTCTCATTTGGCGGCACACGCCGGTCGGCTTGCGGACCAACGAGGTCCTTCGTCGAACTGCTGGGCTCATCGCCGTCCAGATACTCAAGACCAGGAAGTATCGCCTGAGTTTTGGATGCGCCGTATGCGCCGAGACCGGGGAATATCATCAGCATGGGCAGGTAGATCACCTGGCGATCCTGGTCCACAGTCACCGTTGTTTGCACCTGCACGCCGTCGCGCGGAGAAGCAGGGTCGGTTGTTCGGCTGGTGAACGTCTGCACAAACGTCCATGCGGCGCCGCCGGCATCCCGCGCCGTCGCAGTAACAGTGACTGTCGCACCCTTTTGGGCCTGGACCGCGTCGCTGTGAGCCAGGTCAAGCCACTGTTCCTTGCCGTTTGCAAGTACGCCGATGAGCGGCCGGCTGCCGCCCATGGCCATCAGCTTGCCCGCCACAAGCACATCGAAACGCTGCCAGGTGTGGGGATCGATTCTTATTGACACGTCGCCGGAAGCAACCGACAAGGCATCGGCGCCAATGGGACCGACCGACGGCTTGAGCCACACCGGATCCTGCAGAATCACGCGACGTGACACACGTATCCCGGAAACAACAACGCTGCCGTGTGCTCCGGGCGGGTCGAGGCGAAGGTGGTAACCAGGACCGAGCGGTGGGAGCGGAACCTGGCAGGTTTCCCACGCGCCGGCCCTCACGGGAAACTTGACCGAGTGCGGCTCGGAAGGGGCATTCCGGTAGTAGTAGATCTGCCCGGTGCCGCCCGCCTGGGAGTCGAGCCGTACGGTGCACCACAGCGGCTGGCCAACTGGATAGTCACGCGGCGGTCCAAAGATATAGGGATCGCTGCCGGTGATCGAGATTTTGAGGCCGGCGGCGTCGCTGCTCAGCGGTCCCATATCGTGCGTGGGGCCCCATTCGCTCGCGGTTGTAGGCTGGGTGAAATCGAAAAGCGCGAGTGATTGTGCCGCAGCCGGCGGTGTGAGCCAGGGCGTCGCCGCCGAGCAGAGCGCGACTGCAAATGCAGCAAGATGCTTCTTGATACTCATTTTGAACAGTGGCTCCGTCCACGGTATCGACGCGGTGGTGCGCCGGGCCTACCGGCGCTGCGAACCTTTGCGCCATTAGGCCTGCGGCAGGTTCTGCGCCGCCTGACGACGAACTTGATCCGAATGATCATTGAGGCTGAAGCGCTTGCCGGTGAGCTGAGCCGGCTGTTGAGCCTGGGACAGTTTGTATCCGGCTCGGCATCGGTTGGGCATGGAAACCCGCTGTGGAAACTGAGACCCATAACGCTGCGAGGCAAAGCCGTCATTCAGATCGAGGAGCGGGATGGTGCGACCGCTGCTCATCGTAACTGTTCGCCGATGGATGCCGGCCCACGGCTGGCTGAACGGATAGTGGTTTCCAACTGGCGCACGCACCTGAAGTTTACCGACTCCACCATCAGTATTCGGCGAGAAAGCTCCGGGCGCGTTCGGGTATCGCGAAGTGCGGCAACCCGGCCCGCAGCGCAATCGCTGCATAACCGGGCGCAAAACCACATCTTGCCCGAAGGCGCGCCCTGCCCTTTTCTGACGGCGGTAGGCATTATGACGCCGGATGGGCGCGTTCTCGCCGCCCATTACCATAAGTTCCGGCAGGTGAACCGGTTTCTGGAATTGATCCGCGATATTGCTCCGCATCTACCCGCGGAGGGACCAATCTCTATTGTCGATTTCGGCGCTGGTCGGGCGGTGCTGACACTGGCGACTTACCACTACGTGAGCCAACACTTGAATCGCAACGTACGCGTGATCGGTGTTGACGTGAAGCAGGATCAAATGGAGCGCGCGGCGGTAGCGGCGCTGGCCGCAGGTTTTACGGGTGCCACGTTCCAAACCTCCAACATTCGTGACTTCGTTGGCCCGCCGGCTGCCGACCTGGTGCTGTCGCTGCATGCCTGCGATACCGCGACGGATGAGGCGCTGCTCAAGGCGATACAGATGAATGCTCGCGTCATACTGGCTGCGCCCTGCTGCCAGCACGAACTGCGGAGCAGGATTCAAGCGCCGCAGCTGGCGCCGATGCTGCGACACGGCCTTTTTCGTGAGCGGCTTGCCGCGCTGGCAACCGACGGCATTCGAACGGCGCTTCTGGAGGCCTTCGGTTACCAGGTGAAGGTGGTGGAGTTTGTGGAGGCCGAGCACACATCACGCAATATCCTGTTGCGAGCCGTGCTGACCGGTGAGGTGCGCCCGCATACCCAGGACTGGAGGTCGCTTTGCGATTTCTGGGGTGCGGAACCTGCGTTGGCTCGGTGGCTCCGAGCTGCGGGCGGAGGCCAGGACGGGAAAACCATATTGGGAGGCAGACCGTGATCCGAGTTCGAGCAAGTTTGACAACACTGTTCGCGTTCTGCGTGGCAGGCGCTGCTGCGCAGCAGGCGCCAATACGGCCGCCGGCAACACCACTGATTGTGCGTAACCCCTATGTAAGTGTCTGGCAGCCGTCCAATACGCTTCCCGGCACGTGGCCGGCGTTCTGGACCGGCAGCACACGAGCGATCACGGGCATCGCGCGGATCGACGGCGAACCCTATGCATTTATTGGCGCGCCTGGCGGCGTGATCCTGGCCATGAACCAGGTTTCGCTGAAGGTAACGGCAACACAATCCATCTACACACTGGAGCGCGGCGGTATCCGGCTGACGCTTCGCTTCCTCTCGCCCGTTGAGGCCACCGACCTGCGCCGGCTGTCGATGCCGTTCGGAACGATCTCGGCGAGCGCGGTCAGCATCGACGGGCATTCGCACCGCGTCTCACTCTACTTCGACATCTCCGGCGAATGGGCTTCCGGCGATCCTTCGGCCAAAATCCGCTGGCAGCGGGTGGAGCAGTCGGCGCCATCCGGCGGCACGATGGAGGCATGGGACGTTACGCAATCTTCGCCGGGTGTCCTTCAGGAGCGCAGCGACGCGGCAGAATGGGGAGACGTTGTTTTTGCCACTATGGAGTCAAGCCACACCAGATGGCAGGCAGGACTTCAGGACGATGTGCGCCCTGCTGGAATCCGTGGAAGCCTGACCGATACGGCTTCCACCAGCATGCCTCGCGCCATCAACGACCACTGGCCGGTGTTCGCCTGGCAGTACCAGCTGGGCATGGTAGGCGACCGGCCAACATCGCCGGTTACGATGCTCCTGGGACTTGCGCGAGACCCGGCTGTCAGCTACCTCGGTAAGCCGGTTCCCCCATTGTGGAAGTCGTATTGGCCTACATGGCAAGCGATGGCGGCATTTGCGCTTTCGGACGCCCGAGCGGCATTTAGTCGCGCTGCGGTTGAGGACGCACGCGTCGAACGCGACGCCATGCGTGCCGGCGGAGCGCATTACGCCGCGCTTTGCAATCTGGCGCTGCGCCAGGCTTTTGGAGCAACCGAGCTGGTGGGTACGCGCAGCGATCCATGGCTCCTGCTGAAGGAGATCAGCAGCGACGGCAACATCAGCACGGTGGACGTGGTCTATCCGGCGTTCCCGGCGTTTCTGTATACCAACCCACTGCTGGTCAGGCTGCTGTGCGAGCCGCTGCTTGACTATGCGGAGAGCGGTGGCTGGCCGAAGCCGTTTGCAGAGCACGACATCGGCTCCTCGTACCCGAACGCCAACGGCCACAACGACGGGCGCGAAGAGGATATGCCGGTGGAAGAGTCGGCCAATATGCTGGTGTTGGCCGCCGCGTACGTGGACTACGCTCCCGGTCCCTCCGCATCACGGTGGGCGGCCCGCCACTACAAAGTTCTAAGTGAATGGGCAGACTACGAGGAGGCGAATGGCCTCGATCCAGCGCTGCAGAACCAGACGGACGACTTTACCGGCTTCATCAAAAGCAGTTCGAATCTGGCGTTGAAGGCGATACTCGGGGTGGGCGCGATGGGCCAAATAGCAAAGGCGGCCGGCCACAACAGGGCAGCTGCCGGCTACCTGGCGAAGGCGCGAGAGATGATGGATAAATGGACGCGGTTGGCCCAATCCACCACGGCAGCCCACCTGACGTTGGCGTATGGGCGGAACTCCACCTGGAGCCTGAAGTACAACGCGTTTCCTGATCGGGTTCTGCGCCTCGACCTGATTCCCGATCGCGTGCTTCGTGAAGAGGCAGCCTGGTACGCGAGTCGCGAGAATCCCTTTGGTATTCCACTGGACGTGCGCCACAGCTACACAAAGACCGATTGGGAGCTTTGGACGGCGGCGTCGACGGACGATCTGGCGCTGCGGCAGGCCATCATCGATGCGGTGTATCGCTTTGCGAACACGTCGGGCTTTCGTGGCGCGTTCAGCGACTGGTACGACACCATCAGCGGTCAACAGGTGGGCTTTGTTGCGCGGCCGGTAATTGGCGGCGTTTTCGCTATCCTGGACCGCCGGATGGCCGATCGCACCGCGGGGCCGTAACGGTTGGCGATGCCAAACGGAAACCGGGGCCGTCTGCGGCGACGGCCCCGGCGGTGGAACGTATTGCCGAACCGTCGAGTAACTACTTGCCGGAGCCGATTTTCACCATTACAGTGCCGCACGTCGGGCAGACACCCTTGTTGGCGGGCTTGCCGTTTTTCATGGTAAACGGCTTGGCATCCTTCATCTGTTTCTTTGCCTTGCACTTGACGCAGTAAGCTTCCATGCGATGACCTCCCGGAGTGTGTGGTTGCGCACGGTGCCTTCTTTCGAGGCACGCACGAGGATTCCTTCTCGTTATACTTCGGATTCCGCACGTTTTGGCCGATAAGGCCGAAAATCGCCGATTCCATCGTGAAATAAGCGATTTGCGCGGCGCAATGGCCGGAAGCGCTGCCTGTATCCGAGGCCCCTGCGATACCGTGATCGTGACCGGAATCTCGATGGCAGCGCAGGACGCTTACTGAAATGCGACAAATGGGACGTATGAGACATATGCGATAGCCGGAACCGAAGCCCGGCGCGCAGCGAGAGGTGGCTGCTCCGCTTCCCGGCCACGTGTGCGCGAACCTATATGTCCTATCTGGTGGGCGCGTACCCCAGCGCCGATCGCGATGGCAGCGCGGGACGCTCGCTGAAATGCGACCAATGGGACTTATGAGACATATGCGGTAGCCGGAACCGAAGCCCGGCGCACCGGTGGAGGGGCCGCTCCGCTTGCCGGCCACGCGTGCGCGAACCTATATGTCCTAGTTGTCGCATTGGTCCCATGTGGTGAGCGCGCACCAGGGCGCCAAACGCGACGGCAGCGCGGGACGCCTGCTGAAATGCGACCAATGGGACATATGAGACATATGCGGTAGCCGGAACCGAAGCCTGGCGCACCGCCGGGGGGGCCGCTACTCCGCTTGCCGGCCACGTGTGCGCGAACCTATATGTCCTAGTTGTCGCATTGGTCCCATGTGGTGAGCGCGTACTCCGGCGCCAAACGCGCGTTGCAGCCAGCGACGGGACCGGCCATGACGGCGACGGCACACTCTGGCATGCGCCGCCCACGGATCGTATTCACAACCGTGATCATCGCAGCCACTTCTCACACGGTCCCGGTGGCGTGAAACTGCCGTCGGTCGACTCACATAGCGAATAACAGCACTCAGCGTAATTTGCGATGCCAGCCGCCAACGCACCCACTTTGGGAGTAAGGCAGTCCGCCAGACAGTTCGCCGGCGGGTCGGTGGCGCATTCGTTGACGCACTCCATCACGGCCTTGCGTGTGTCGCCGCCGAGATGTTTGACCAACCACTTTCCAAGTTCGCGATCACGTGCACCCTGGCACAGGGTCGGGTCGCTGTCGTGCCCACCGGGATCGTGCGATCGGCCCTCTTTGGGTGGGGCGTGTTTCTTTGCGTTCAGCGGCGTAACCCTCGCCACCAGCACATCCCCTCCGCCCCCGGCGCTTGCTACCGACCCTTCTTCCTCAACGAACCGGCCCTGGAAGCGCCACTGCGTGGCGGACGAGCCGCTTACAACCATCAGTGCGCCAAACGCATGGTAGAGCTGGCGCTGCTCCTTCGCGGCTCCGTCGCGCTCCTCTGGAGACCGCGCGTCGCCGAAGAATCGCTGCGACGTTGCTTCCGCGTGCGTTCCCTTTTCCGCCCGCTGTATCAGGAGTTTGCTTCGATGGCTATGGCGTTGTTGCCTTCCACGTCAGCCTCTCCGTAAGCGTATCCGGGCTTCCCGGCGCAGGAAGGAGCCTCGCCCGTACCACGTAGAGCAGGTGGTTCTTTAACCCGATCCAGAACGTTAATGAGGCAACGCGGGCCGCCGATCGCGTGCCGACCAGGAGTTCGGCGGATCGCATTCCCGGCGCACCCTTCACGATAGTGACCTGGTGTCCGTCGACCCAGGACTCGCCCGAGTCGCCGGCGCTATCCAGATCTAGCATCGCCTCGGGGGTCACGCCGCCCAGAACCAAGCCGGATAGCAACAGAGGCGCACCGGTACCTGAATTCGGTCCCAGGTAACCCCCGCGCGCTAGCAGCTGCCAAGCCGAGACCGACGTGCCGGCCCAGGGTCCCCACCTTCCGTGCGCTTCAACGCGTTCGCGTGCTCCAGCCGGATCGAACTGCTCCCGCCGCGCGGTCTGGCCAGACCCGGTCGCGACAGTGACGAGGTGATGACTTCTGGTCACCACATACGTGGTGCTGCGCGGAAAGGAGGTGCGGATCTCCACGCTATACGCTGGCAAGGAGTCAATGTGCGCAACACATTCGGTTAACGCGTAGTAACGCTGTGCCTCTGGCGGCATCATCAGGCGCTGGAGCCGGCCACACGATGCAGCGGTGAGGCCAACCGTCAGCAGCAGCGCAACCGCGCCGCTGCCCGGGCGATGCCTGGCTCCCGCCCAATCTTCACGCGGCCCCGCCATCACAATAGCCCTATGCAGGTCATGTAGCAACAGTGCAGGTCATTCCTCGCGTTTTCAAAGCAGAGGAAGGCGGAATACTCGCAGAGGATCCATCCAATTGGGGGGAAGGCCTCCGCCAGACACTCCGCGAATGCCTCCACGCAGTCCTTCTCGGCGTCCTTGTACCGTTTGTCGCACTCGTGGAAGCAGCGCTGTCTCGGCTCTCCTACCGGGCCGTGCCGCAGTCGCGCAGCACGCAGCACGGCAATCCCCCGCCCTACCAGCACATCCCCTCCGCCGCCGGCGCTCGCCACCAACCCCTCCTCCTCCACGAACCGGCCCTGGAAGCGCCACTGCGTGGCGGCCGAGCCGCTCGTGTACATCAATACCCCAAACGCTTCGTAGAGGTTGTTGCTCAGCACGTTGGCTGAGCCGTCGGTAATCACTTGCGCTGCGCCCGCGTGTGGGCCTGCGACGCATCCACGCGGTCAACCTCCTGCTTAACTAGCTCCACAGTCATTCTGGCAAAATCGCCTTTTGGTTCCAACCGTGGCGAAGCCTCCAGCTCTTTGTACACATGCATCGTGTAGGATATGTAGTTTGCCGCCTCGATATGTGCCGCGTCTCGCTGGTTTATCCGCCGCACCTCGGCCGGGGTCAGCTTCCGCGGCTCTGGGATGCGCATCTCCTGGGAGATCGAACTTCGCGTAATGGCATGATGCCGCGAGGGCTTCTTCTGCCATGCACGGCCAGCTCCCGACGTACCGAGCGCGAAAGCAGCTAGAATACCCAGTAACGCGAAACGCTTGATTGCTATCATGTATCGTCCTCCTACGGAGTGCCGGGATCACCGTGGCGCCCTGCCGATGGTGATCATGGCAACGATATCTGGCTGCACTGGGACTCGCAGTACTTGAACCACGAGATCGCGCAGCGATCACAATGGTCGGCCTGGCTACCCGCCATCGGCCGCTTTCCGCTTCTCATAAGCCTCGACGGCGGTCTCGATCTCCTTTTCAGCGATCGACTCGGGCAAGTCAACCAGCTTCTGGCCGTCGTTGAACGTCCAGCTGTAGCCGATGGGTTGACGTTCCAATTGCGGGGCCACTGCCATGCCGCGCTGGAGCAGAACCTGAGCGCGCCATGGTTCGGTCAAAGTGTACTCGTCAAACGGAGACTCCTTGCCCCACACGCCTTTGGTCATCGCAAGGTAATATCCAAGCCGCAACTCCTTTGGGCTGGGCCGGGTCGACGGCGAGAGAAACAGAATGTAGCGGGCGCCCGGCCTGAGCAGAGGCTGATCGATGTCGCGCGATCCGATGCCGCCGCCGGCGTCGTCCGTCCACGGCAGGTCGCCGCCACGCACCATCACCTTGATCACATACGGTGCGCCAGCGCCGGGAGAGCGAAGGTATCGTTCCACCACAACCACAAAGGCCGTGAATTCTTCCGGCCCAAAATCGCCCTGGCGCACGTGCTGCTCCCGCAGCACGGCAGCGATCCGCCCGAGGACGATAACGGGTGCATTCGCCACCATACCAGCCAGGGTGCCGGGCAGCGGAGCATACTCGCCCTCGCCAAAGGATGCGGACGGCCCATGCGCGCCCTTGCCGAACTCCGGTGGCTGTAGAAACGGCTTGGCGCCTTTCACGATCGCGGAGATCGTGCCGTCGTCAGGCACCGGTGCAGTGAGATGCCTGCCGTTTACGAAACGGATGGTCCAAGCCGTCTCCTCCATGTGACCCGCGCTGACAAAGCGTACAGCGCCGGACTTGGGGTCGAACAGCAGGTCACGGGTCGTTCCGTTCCCTACAAGCCAGATGTCGTCGCCGCTATCGGGCGCGAGCCCGGCGGCGTGAGTGGCCGGCGCGGCAGCGGCCAAAGCATCGATCCGCGCGGAAAGTGGAAGGACGTCGGTAACGCCAGCATACGTACGAACGCCGTTGGCGACGTGGAAGATCACCGCGTACCGCCAGGGATGCGAGCTTCTTCGCGGCGATGCAAACGCGGCGGACAGGAGAATACCCGCCGCAGCGCAGAATGAGCCCGTACGAATTAATCGTGTCATAGCCTTAGCGTCCCTTCTGTGCGACACACGGCTCATAACCGAGAGCCGCCATGCCCAGTGTCTCATCCGGGGCGGGAGCGGCGACTCCACAGAACCACCAGCAGCGGGAGTTGGCATACATCAGGGAGCCGTATTCGTTCGGGAAGGCTGTGTGCGCCAATCCCAGCGCGTGGCCTATCTCATGGGCACATACCATCGCCAGGTCGTGGCGCGAGGCCTTTGGCGGAAAGCCGTAAACGCAGTTGAGCCTGGCACTGCACGGGTCGAGTTGATCGTAGTAGAAGGTGATGATCCGGCGACCTGCGTTGTCGAGCTGCGTGAACGCAAGGAGGTGGTTGTCCCTTAGGCACTGGTCACAAGACTGGACATTCCACGCGCCCTCCGGCGGCACCTCGCCGAACGTCGCCCAGTGGCTGTTTTCCCACGCTGCGATGCCGGCAGACACAGCGCTGCCGTAGGTGAAGACGTCTGAGTAGTAGACCGGGCAGTTGGTGGGCAAAACCGGATATCCGGGCCCGTCGGGACCGCTGTTGCCCGGGCACGGCCCGATTACACCGCCCACGTCACCGCTGGCGGTCCACGCCTTACCATTCGGATCCGTCCAGCTAGCCGTCAGCAGGGCGGATCCCTCGCCCGATGGCATTGCCGTAATGAGCGCCCGACCACAGTCGTTCGTCACGGCGGAGCTTGAACTGAGATAAACCTGCGCACCAGTTTCGTAGCTGAGCGTGAAGTCAACCGTGACGCCGACTTGCACCACGTACGGTTTGCCTGCCGTGACGACAGCGCAATACGTAATCACCTGGCCGGGATACATAAGTGCCTCAGGCGATTGCCACTCGCTCTCAAGGGAGACGGTGGGGTTGGGTCCCGTCGCAGAACCAGTTTGCGCGCTTACCGGACCTGCGAACACGACCAGCATTACGACCGCGACGGAAAAACGACCAGCGCAGCGAAGTCCGCGAGATAGCTCATGGCGGGTGGCTCCGGGCTCGTAATCAATCCGGTCACAATTCAGTTTGCGATTGCCCCCACACCATTCGGAGAGTTGGAGTCGGAGGCGCCGCGCGACTTACGTTTGCCTGCCACTACAATTGACCTTTCTCCAGCCTTAGCGGCTGGCAGCCGGACGTCAAACGGTTGCCGTGAGAGGCGTACGTCGCGGGGCAGACTAAGGTCCTGTGGCGTGCGTCTTATTAAAACGATTGCCGACGATGCCCTGCCGGCTGCCAATTGCTAAAATACCCTGTTAACCAGGATGCTGTGAACTAGTATCCAACGCCTGTTTCATGCTGTCAAGGCTTTTGCAGCAAAAAGTAAAAAAACTTTGTCGGAATACAACCGCACGAGACGGTCACACCTGAGGCGGGACCGAAACCGTGTGCGCGAACCTATATGCCGCAGTGGCCCATCTGGTTAGCGCCTACCCCAGTGCGGGGCGCTTGCTGGAATGCGACCAATGGGACATATGAGACATATGCGGCAGCCGGAATCTGCGCTTGGAGCGCGGCCTGGGGCCGGTACTCCGCTTGCCACGTGTGCGCGAACCTATATGTCCTATCTGGTGGGCGCGTGCCCCAGCGCCGAGCTCGATGGCAGCGCGCGACGCCTGCTGAAATGCGACCAATGGGACGTATGAGACATATGCGGTAGCCGGAACCGAAGCCCGGCGCGCGGCTGGGGGGCCGCACTCCGCTTGCCACGTGTGCGCGAACCTATATGTCCTATATGTCGCATTGGTCCCATGTGGTGGGCGCGTACCCCAGCGCCGAGCTCGATGGCGGCGCGGAACGCTCGCTGAAATGCGACCAATGGGACATATGAGACATATGCGGCAGCCGGAACCGAAGCCTGGCGCACCGCCGGAACCATCCCACTGAGATGCTTCCGCGATGCGCGGCGGAGCGCATCGTCATTTTGAGCGAGGCGAAAGCTCTCTCTGCCCGCCCCTTACGTTATTCAGCCACATCGCGGCTCGGAGCGCGCGCAGCGGGCTGGGACGTGCATAATATCGGCGATGAAACTGATTGAACTCCTTACGGCTGCGGAATTGGGACCGGGTGAATGCCGGGTGGTACGGCCGGACGGTTTGGAGCTGGCTTTATGCAATGTGGACGGCACATACTACTGTGTGGAGAACGAGTGCCCGCACAGCTACGGTCCGCTTGGGGAAGGCACGCTTGAGGGTGACACGCTCACCTGCCCGATTCATGGCTGGGAATTCAACGTGGTGACGGGCGAATCCATGGACGGCTGGGGAGTCGATCTGACCACGTTCCCGTGCCATGTGGTGGAAGGGAGAATCTACGTGGAGCTGCCGGAGTCCGGTCCCGCCTGATCGCCGTCAGCCTGCGGGACTTCCGGCTCGACCGCTGCGGCGTCGCTGTTGCCGTTGTCGTCCGAATGGGGTGGTGGCGTGCGGACCAGCAGCACGCTCGTAATGCGTCGACCATCAGTGGATTCCACCGTAAACCGGCAGTCGTTCCACGCCGCATGCTCTCCCTTTTCGGGCTGGTGACCCAACAGGCCGAAGACAAAGCCACCGATTGTGTCAGCTTCGTCCTCCGGCAGCTGCAGGTCTGCGACCTCATTGACCTCATCAATCTGCATCAGGCCGTCCAGCAAAAGCGCCCCATCGGCCCGGCGCTCTGCCTTGGGCGGGTCTTCGTCGGAGTCGTATTCGTCGGTGATCTCGCCAACGATCTCCTCGACCAGATCCTCGATGGTAACCAGTCCAACCGTGACGCCGTACTCGTCTCGCACAATGGCGATGTGCTGGCGCTTTCGCCGCATTTCTGCCAACAGCATATCCACCTTCAACGTTTCGGGAATAAACCACGGCTCGCGAATCGCAGACTGAAAGGCGTCTGGGCCACTCTCGGGTGGGATCGCCAGCAGATCCTTAGCGTGGAGCGTGCCGACGATGTTATCCAGATCCTCCGCATAAACCGGTATGCGGCTGTGGCCCGATTCCCGGATGATGTCGAGCAGCTCCTTCATGTTTGCCGTGCTGGGAATCGCTGCGATATCCAGGCGCTGCGTCATCACCTTGCGCACCACCGTGTCGCTGAGATCGAGTACGGAGTGAATCATCTCGGTCTCTCCGGACTGCAGCACGCCTTGCTCTTCTCCGGCCTCTACCATCATTTTCAGCTCAGCCTCGTTCACCACGGACGAGCTGAACGTGGCGGTCCCGCCAAACGGCCTTACTGCAACGTTGCCGAGGTAGGTCAGCACCGCTACCGCGGGCGTGAAGAGAGCCTGCAGTCTCAGCACCGGCCCAACCGCCACGAGGGCGATGCGCTCCGCGTGTCGTACTGCGAGGCTCTTCGGCGCTATCTCCCCCACGACCAGCGTAACCACGGCCACGGGTATTGTGACCACCAGCAGGCTGATCGTAGAACCGGCGGCGCCAAACAGATGCCGCTGTTGGAACCACACGTTAAGCGGCGCTACAAATGCCGTAGCAGCGATAGCGGGCGATAACGTGGCCACCAGCGTCACACCGGTTTGAATGGTGGCCATGAAGCGCGTCGGGTGCGCCAGAAGCTGTTCGATGCGCAGCGCGCTGCGGTTGCCCTCCTCAGCAAGCTGCCGCACCCGGGTTCTGCGAACCGTGATTAACGCCAGCTCGGCCATCGCAAAAAAGGCGTTGAGCAGGATGAGGCCGCACACCAGGAGCGACGCAAGCGTGAGGTTGAAGGCGCCGGAAGGCATCATCTGTAGAGGAGCTTCAGCGCCTCGCGCTGCTTCTTCCACATCCGCCGCACCCCACGTTCGGTGTCGTCTTCGTAGCCGAGGAGGTGCAAGACGCCGTGTGCGGTGAGCAGTTCCACCTCCGCCTGCAGCTGGCCTCCGCGTACGGCCGCCTGGCGAGCGGCCGTAGGAACCGCGATAACCACATCGCCCAGCAGGTTTGGGTCAACCTCGATCGGTGTTTCGCCTTCTATTTGCGAGAACGACAAAACATCGGTGGGAGCATCAATGCCGCGATAGAGGAGGTTGAGAGCATGAACCCGACGGTCACTCGTCAACACGACGTTCAATTCCGCCGTCGCCGGTCGGCGCTCCACGTGCAGCACGCACTCTGCGGCGCGCCGCAGACCTGCTGCCCGAATGGGATACCGATTCTTGTTGATAATCGCTATGGGCATATAGATGGTGAGGTTCGGCGGCCTCGGCATTAGCGGGCCGGTTCGCGGGCGGATCGTCATCGGGATAGGGAAGCTCTCCCGAGTGAGCAAGACCGCCTGCAGCCATTGGTAACTCCAGCTCCGGCGGCTCCGGCTTCAGATCCGCGCGCACCACCTCCATTGGCATGCCGGAGGCTCCGCGCGGAAGCGGATCCGGATAGTCGATTCGGTGGTGCATCATGGCGGCCAGAACATGCAGAAACGCATCCGAGACCGCTTTCACGTCACGGAACGTGATGCTGCAATCATCAAACTGACCGTCTTCAATCTTTTCGCGCACGATACCGGCGATCAGCGCTTCCAGCCTCTCCGGGTTTGGCTTCTGCAGGCATCGCGCCGCCGCTTCCACCGAGTCGGCCAGCATCACGATGGCCGATTCGCGCGTCTGAGGCTTTGGACCCGGGTACCGGAACCGCTCCTCCAGGCCGGGCGGCGCTTCATCGGTGCCGCCGCAGTCGGTGAGCGCCCGGTGATAGAAGTAGCGGATCAGCGTGGTGCCATGGTGCTGCGCAATGGCGTCGCGTATCTCTCGCGGCAGGCGGTTTGCCGCGGCCATCTCCAGGCCGTCGCGCACATGCGCGGTTATGATGAGGGCCGAGAGCGAAGCGCTCAGGCGGCCGTGCACGTTCTCATGCTGCTGATTTTCGATGAAGAACTCCGGACGCCGCATCTTGCCGATATCGTGGTAGAACCCGGAGACGCGGCACAGGAGCGCGTTGGCGCCGATTGTTTGCGCGCCGGCATCGGCCAGCGTACCCACCAGCATACTGTGAGCATACGTGCCCGGAGCCACGGCGCAGAGTTCGCGCAGCAGAGGCTGGTCAATGGACGAGAGGTCCAGAAGTGTTGCAGGAGTCAGGATGCCGAACGGCCGCTCAAGTACGAGCGCGCCGATCCAGAACATGAAGGTGGCGAACGCCGCGGAGCCGACTGCCCATGCCGAACCGGTAAGTAGCTCCGGTAGCGAGTCGCGCAGCAGAATGCCAAGGAGCCATACCAGCGCGAGGTTGGTACCTGCCAGCGCGGCGGTCACCAGCAGCAGTCCGGAGCGTGTGCGAGCAAGTGACACGCTGAATATGCCAACGAGGCTGCTCATCAACGTCATGATGGTGAAGCGGATCTCGTGGTTCATGATGAGACCGCTCTGCACCGAAAGGAGCGCGGCCACTAGTACAGCCAGTTGAACATCCAGCAGCGCCGCGACCAGCATCCCGGCGGCCGCCACACTCATCATTCCAAGGTAGCCGAGCTGGCCCGATGAAAACGAGAGGCCGAGCATGCTGGCGCCAACCTTGAGGCCCAGCACACTCAATAGCGCGATTACCGCAAGGAGCGCAAGCCGTCGCGTGTCGCGGTAGAGCGCCGGCAGCGTTCGGGCAACAACCACCAGAACAAGCAGCACCATGAAAGCCGCAAGCAGGCAGACCATGGCGCCCGTGGTTACATCCAGGCGCGGGTTCAGCAAGCCCACGGCGGCAAACTTGTCCAGAGTCTCCTGCGTAACCGTGTCGCCGCTGGAGATGATCTTGTCACCACGCGCGATGCGGTGGTACTGCATCGGCACTGCGCGTTCGGCTGCATCGCGCGCCTGCTCCGTCCGCTCCGGGTCGATGGTTCGCTCGGGGCGTATAGCGCGCGCAGCGATTCTGGAAGCAATTGCTGCGTCGGCCGGCGGCAGCGCCTGAGCTGCGGAGGCGGCGGCAACTGTATCGGCATCCTGCAGATCGTGCGTGCCCTGCCGGATATCTCCGTTCATGGCGTGCTGAACAACCCGCTGCGTAACCGCTCGCAGATGGGCAAAGTCGGAAGATGGCATGGACAGCAGGTGGCTTACTGCGCCGGCGCCGAGAAACGCCAACGACGCCGGGAGCGGCTTGCCACGGGCCCGCGGACCTGCTGCTGTCCGCATCGGCGCCAGTGAGCCGAATGCCTCCTGCACGGTTGCCAAACTCGCGGATTGAGCGTCGCTGTCGGTTTCATACACTGGACGGGTATCCAGGCGCGCAGCCTGCTGCAGTCTACCGGTGGCCACGCTATCGATGTATACGACCGTTCGTGGCGCACGGATATCACGTGGACTGACCTCGCCGAGACGAAGCGCCACGCGATCGGGCAGCAGGTTCACCGACATGAGGAGCGAGAGGGAGCCGACCGTAACACACGCTAATAGGAGTCGACGCCAGGAGATGGTGGGTCGCCGTACGATCCCGGAGGCTGCTGCAGCCCTTCGTGCCGCGAACCGCACAACCGAACTATGAGGCCTGCGACCGGAGACGCGATTGAGCCAGTTCAGCATGGCAAAACGCCGGCCAGCCGCATACCGGGCCACCTGCCGCACGCGTCAGCAAGACCCCTGGCGCCACCGGCTGGCGGGTGGTCACCCTCAAAGGTCCGCTTTGGTAACTCGTTCAATGCAAGACTCATTATAACGGTGAGCCGCCCGCAAGTCAATGCCGGCTGTAAGTGGCCGCGCTGCCGCCGGACGTCGCGTGCCTGGGACATTGACAATTGACTTGAGGTCTGGTATACATAATTCGATAGTTCACGAAATATCGATCTGGAGGCGGATATGGCTGATCGTGCGCGTTTCGCCGTCATGTTCCGCGCATTGGGCGATCCTACGCGGCTGCGCATCTTCCAGATGCTCTGCAGCTGCCGCTGCCCGGTGAGCGTGGAGGCTGGCGGCGGTGTGCGTCCTGCTGCAGGCCCTTCGGCCGGCGAGGTCTGCTGCACAATCACCGGCTCAGAGCGGATCACATCCACCGTGAGCCACCATCTGAAGGAGCTGCGACTTGCCGGCTTGATCACGCTGGAAAAGTGCGGGCAGCGGCGCATCTGCGCCGTGAACACGGAGGCGCTGGATGCGCTCGGGAGTTGGGTGCAAGGCTTGACACAAACGGAGTACTGCGTTGCGGAGAGGCTGACACGATGAATGCAACAGACCTGACAGGCCGCGAGGATGTGTGGAAACTGGTCCGCGAGAAATATGGCGCCGCGGCCGTCACCGTGCTGAAGGGCGCCGGCGCCGCCTGCTGCGGAGGCAGCGCTGGAGGCGGGAGCGAAAGCTGCTGCGGAGGCGCTGCTATCACAGGCGGGCTGTACGATGAGACCGAAGCAGCCGAAATACCTGAGTCGGCGCTGCTGGCCTCGCTCGGCTGCGGAAACCCCACGGCTCTGGCCGAGCTGCGCCCGGGCGAGAAGGTGCTGGACCTGGGCAGCGGAGGCGGTATTGATGTGCTGCTCTCCGCACGACGCGTCGCGCCGGATGGGTTTGTCTGGGGACTGGACATGACCGATGAGATGCTGGCCCTGGCGAACCGAAACCGCGCTGAGGCAGGCGCCGACAACGCGATGTTCCTTAAAGGGCACATCGAAGAGATTCCCTTGCCGGACAACACCGTGGATGTGGTGATCTCGAACTGCGTGATCAACCTGGCGGCAGACAAGGACGCCGTGCTGCGAGAGACGTTCCGGGTGCTGCGCCCCGGTGGACGCCTGGCCGTTTCCGATGTGGTGGTGGATGGGCCGTTACCCGCGGTGATCCGCGCCGACATGGAGGCGTATGTGGGCTGCGTTGCCGGAGCTCTGGAGCGAGAAGATTACCTGGAGCGCCTGCATCGCGCCGGGTTCGGGCAGTGCTCCATCGAGCCCGTCAGACGGTACACGTTCGCCGATATGGAGGCCACTGCCTGCTGCTCGGCCGAGATCGCCGCACTGCCGGAGGATGAGCGTGCTGCGCTGGATGGCCGCGTTATGGGAGCCTTCATTCGCGCCGTCAAGCCTTGCCCGTGAAAACCGTGTTGTTTGTCTGCGTTCACAACGCAGGGCGCTCACAGATGGCTGAAGCCTTCCTCAACCGGATGGCCCGTGAGGGCAGCTTGCCGGTACAGGCGGTTTCCGCCGGTGTGGAGGCCGGCGCCTCAATCAATCCTGTGGTGCGTGAGGTTATGGCGGAACTCGGCTATATGATGGAGGGCCAGGCGCCGAAAATGCTTACACCCGAGATTGCGGCAGGCGCGTACCGAATCATCACAATGGGCTGTGGCGTGGATGCAAGCTCGTGCCCAGCGCGGATCCTGGTTTCCGAGGACTGGGGCCTCGCCGATCCGGCCGGGCAGCCGCTTGAGGCCGTCCGCCTGGTACGCGACGAAATCCTGCGCCGGGTCGGATGCCTGCTGGAGGATCTGGCGCGGCCATGACGGCGGCGATGGCCCGTCGATACGCGGCTGAGATGGCGGGCACCTTCGGCATCGTTTTTGCGCCGGCGTCGCTTGCCGGCAGCAGTCATCTCGCCGGCGGTGCACCCGGCTTGCTGGCCGCCGCATGCGCATCGGGCCTGGCGGTTAGCGCCATGATTTACGCGCTTGGCCACATCAGCGCCGCTCACTTCAACCCGGCTGTTACCCTGGGGTTTGCGGTGGCCGGGCGTTTCCCATGGCGGTACGTGCCCGGCTACTGGGCCGCACAGTTTGCCGGCGCGATCGCGGGCGGGGCTTTTGCCGTGTGGTTATTTGGAGCCGGAAGCGGCGTGCAGGTCCCCGCAGCCGGGCCGGTCCTGCGCAACGTGGCGCTAGAAGCGGCGATCACGTTTCAGCTTATGCTGGTGATAATCTCGGTAGCGACAGACCGTCGTGTGAACGGCGCCGTGCCGGGCCTGGCAATCGGCTTCGCGGTGATCGTGGGGGTTCTCATCGGCGGCCCCGTGACCGGAGGCTCAATGAACCCGGCTCGATCACTTGGGCCGGCGCTGTTTGCCGGCGGCGCTGCAATCGCACATCTGTGGATCTATTTCGCCGGTCCAGCGGCGGGGGCAGTTCTGGCTGCGCGCACCTATGAACTGCTGCGGGGCGGAGAGCACCACGCACAGGGTGCGCCAAATGACCTGTTTGTGGCGCTGCAAAGCATTCGGAGCGAAGCTTAGACCCGGGCTGCGTTGGCAAGATGCACGTGCCGGACGCCACGTGGCACGCTGCAGTTCGGGTAGAATCGTTCGGGCGATTCGGGATGGCGCCTTGCGGCGCCGGTGCTGCCCGTTGGCCGTTTGAACACACCACGATGGCGCCCCGCACCCATACTCCAGACGATTCAAGGAGGAATCCATGAGAGTTTCAGCTCCGCCGCGCGAGGCGCAGCGCGTCCGTAAACCGCTGCCGGCGATGGCGAGCCGTGAGGGCATGCCACAGGAGAGCAGCAACCCGTATCATAACGCCGTTGAGCAGTTGGGCATTGCCGCCGATTATCTGAACCTGGATTCGGGCCTGCACGAAGTGCTCAGGTACCCCGAGCGAGAGTTGACCGTGCACTTCCCGGTCAAGATGCAGGATGGTGCGGTGCGCGTATTTACAGGCTTCCGCGTTCAGCATAACCTCTCACGCGGGCCGACAAAGGGTGGCCTCCGATTTAGCCCAAACACCGATCTGGATGAAGTGCGCGCTCTGGCCATGTGGATGACGTGGAAGTGTGCGATTGTTGATATTCCGTTTGGCGGCGCCAAGGGTGGTGTTGAGTGCGATCCAAAGCACCTGACCATGCTGGAAATGGAGCGCCTCACACGCCGGTACACGTCGGAAATCAGCATCATCATCGGGCCCGATACGGATATCCCGGCGCCTGACATGGGCACCAATGCCCAAACGATGGCGTGGGTAATGGATACCTACTCCATGACGCGCGGGCGGTCGGTGCCCGCGGTGGTTACTGGAAAGCCCGTCGCCATCGGCGGTTCTGCCGGGCGCAACGATGCTACCGGCCGCGGAATCGTAGTGGTAACGCGTGAGGTCGCCAAGGAGTTTGGCAAATCGCTCCGCGGCTTGCGCGTGGCCGTGCAGGGATTCGGGAACGTGGGCGGAGTGGCCGCGAATCTTTTCCACGAAATGGGCGCCACGGTTGTGGCCGTGAGCGACGCGATGGGCGGCCTCTACAACCCGAAGGGTCTGGACGTGCCGGCGCTGCGCGACTGCGCTAACCGCGACGGAACCCTTACGACGCATCCCGGCGGCGATGTTGTGGATACACAGCAGCTGCTGGAGCTGGACGTGGACGTTCTGGTACCGGCCGCCATCGAGAATCAGATCACTGCGGAAAACGCACCGAGGATCAAGGCTCCGATCATCGTGGAGGGAGCAAACGGACCCACAACGCCGGCTGCGGATACTATTCTGCGAGAAAAAGGCGTGTTTCTCGTGCCCGATGTGCTGGCGAATGCGGGCGGTGTAATCGTGTCGTACTTCGAATGGGTGCAAGATCTGCAGTTCTTCTTCTGGCACGAGGATGAAGTCAACCGGAAGATGGAGGATATTCTCGTTCGCGCCTACAACCAGGTGCGTGAGATGGCGCGGTCGCGCAATGTGGATATGCGACTTGCTGCCCACCTGATCGCCGTAAAGCGAGTGGCCGACGCCATAACGATCCGCGGAATCTATCCATAACCGCGGGGCAAGCGCAAACATCATCATCGCGTCGGCGTCGTTTCGAATGAGGAGGTGAGGAGATGAGCGGATTACCGGCGCGCGCCGAAGCTATAACGCTGTTTGTAGCAGATCGGCATCGGTCAAAAGCGTTCTACCACGCCGTCTTCGCGATTGAGCCCATCTTCGAGGATCAGAACTCCGTCGCGTTCAGGTTCGAGAGCCTGATCGTGAACCTGCTGGAGGTGCGAGAGGCGCCAACGCTGATCGGACCGGCAAAAGTTGGTTCACCGGAGTCCGGCGCGCGCTTCCAGCTGACGATAGGCGTAACCGACATCGATGCCGCTTGCGCCACACTTGCGGAGAATGGCGTCTCGCTGATCAATGGGCCAATGGATCGGCCGTGGGGCATGCGAACGGCCTGCTTCATGGACCCGGATGGGCACATCTGGGAGGTAGGCGCCGAGTTGCGCTGAGGCTTAAATGGCCGGACCGGCGGGCGTGCCGCCGGCGACGGGCTACGCCTCCTCGCCGGCGTGAAGTTCCTGCAGGGATGCGACCACAGCAGGATCGGCCAACGTGGTCGTGTCTCCCAGTATCCGGCCCTCGGCAATATCTCGCAGCAGGCGCCGCATAATCTTGCCGGATCGTGTTTTTGGCAGGTCCGCGGTGAGGATCACCTCGTCCGGCCGGCAGATCGCTCCAAGACGGTGGGCAACAAACTCCTTCAGTTCGTTTGACAGCGCGTCGCGCAGCTCCGCGGTTGTCATATCGGCAAGGCGGCTTTCGCGAATGATGACGAACGCCACCGGCGCCTGACCTTTCACATCGTGCGTACGGCCGATCACCGCGGCCTCGGCAACTGCCGGGTGCTCCACCAGCACGCTCTCCATCTCCATGGTGCTGATGTTGTGGCCGGCAACCAGCATAATGTCATCGATGCGCCCTAGCAGCCAGAAGTTGCCGGCGTCATCGCGCAGCGCACCGTCGCCCGGAAAGTAGAGGCCCGGAAAGCGGCTCCAATAGACCTGCTGGTATCGATCATCATCGCCCCATATCGTGCGCAGCATCGAAGGCCAGGGATTTCGAATAACCAGAATGCCTTTCCTGCCGGGCGGGACCGGCGTACCGGCCTCATCCACCACATCCGCGATGATGCCTGGAAAGGGACGGCTGGCAGAACCGGGGCGCGTTGTTGTCAGCCCCGGTAGCGGTGTGATCATGATGGCGCCGGTTTCGGTTTGCCACCAGGTGTCCACAATAGGACAGCGGCCGTGGCCAATGTGCCGGTTGTACCAGAGCCAGGCTTCGGGGTTAATCGGCTCGCCCACACTGCCAATAAGCCGCAGCGATGACAGGTCATGCCCGGCGGGATGTTCATCTCCCCACTTCATACAGGCACGAATCAGCGTGGGCGCCGTGTACAGGATCGTGATTCTGTGGCGCTCAATCATCTCCCAGAAACGGTCGCGCGCCACGGCGCCGCTGCTGCCCCAATCTGGCGAGCCTTCATACATAAACACCGTGGCGCCATTGGCAAGCGGCCCATAAACCACATAAGAGTGGCCGGTCACCCATCCTACATCTGCTGTACACCAGTAGAGGTCGTCATCCTTGAGGTCAAATACCAGCTTGCTGGTAGCCGTCACGCCGGTAAGGTAGCCGCCCGTGGTGTGGAGGATTCCCTTCGGCTTGCCTGTGCTGCCCGAGGTGTAGAGAACAAAGAGCGGGTCTTCCGATTCCATCGGCTCGGCATCGCAGACGTCTCGGGCGCTCTCCATGAGTGTGTGCCACCAGACGTCGCGACCGGACTGCATCTCCACGTCGGTACCCGAACGCTTCAGCACAACCACATGCTTCACATCGGGACAGTCCGCAAGCGCCTCATCCACGGTCTGCTTGAGCGGCACCACCTTGCCGCGGCGCCAGTAGCCGTCGGCAGTTACCACTACCTTTGCCGCGCAGTCTTGCGTCCGTTCCTTGAGGCTGTCTGCCGAAAATCCTCCAAATACCACCGAATGTGGTGCGCCGATATGCGCGCACGCCAACATGGCTACAGCTGCTTCAGGCACCATGGGCATGTAAAGCATGACGCGGTCGCCCCGCTGCACGCCAAGGTCCTTGAGGACCGACGCGAAGCGCACTACCTGCTGCGATAGCTCCTCATACGTGAGCGTGCGCGTGTCGCCGGGTTCACCCTCCCACACAATAGCGCGGCGGTGCCGGCGGTGAGTGGCCAGGTGCCTGTGCACGCAATTTGTTGCAGCGTTCAGCCGGCCACCAACAAACCACTTTGCATGCGGCGGAGTCCACTGCAGTACCTCGGTCCACGGCTGATCCCACTGCAGCTTTAGCGCCCACTCGGCCCACCAGGCCTCCGGATTCTGCTCCGCCCGAGCGTAGATGGCCGGATCGCCGGCGTTCGCCGCCGAGGCGAACTGCGGTGACGGGGCAAACGACTCACCTAACTGCCAGGCGGCTTCCTCATTCGACATCGATGGGTCCTTCTGTTCACGGCGTTTCGACACGGTATGGTTCCGTGCGTTTCACCGGAAATAGGCTCAACTCCTGCCGTGCTCCCACACGGCAGCCACCTGGTCGAGTGATACGCTGCGGCGTCCGGCAGCTCGTGACCTCCAGAGGCGCCTGAAACGAGAGTGCCCGGGCCAACGACATCGCTGGCCCGGGCACTCGACCGGGACTGCTGCCAGTTGCCTGTTCGTGCCTAGAAGGTGAACATCAACGTGCCAATCAGGGACTCGTCACCGGGGCCGTGTTGGCGACGGTACTCCGCTCCCAGCTGGAGCGTCTGATTGAAGCGATGCTGCACTCCAAACGTGAGGGCTTCGGTGACCGGGGTACCGGCCACGTCGGCGGATTTCACCGAGTCGTAGCGCGCAACCAGAGCGGTTGCATTGTGGAAGTAGACGTCACCTTCCAGAAGGCCGCCGTAACTGTTTACGTTGGTACCGGCGGCATCCACGGTATCCTGGCCCCACAGCAGGCCGCCGTTTAGTTCAACATGCAGCGCCGGGATGCCAAATCGCCCCGGCTTCGTCATTCTGCTGTATGTTCCAAACAGCCCCGCCCGGCCGAAGTGGTTTGTAAAGCCGACCGACGGCAGGGGGCGCGAACCGTGGTAGTAGAACGCCCCGATGGCGCTGCCCTGGTTGCCGATGAGGTAGTCGGATTGCAACGCGAAGTCGTTGTAGCCGCCATGCTCTATCCCCGTAGCGCCATCGCCCGACTCGTCCACGCCTTGAAGCCACGAGATGCGCGCATCAAACGGCGCGCTGGTGTAGCCGACCTCCACGCCACGCTCCAGCCCGGCGATGCCGAAGTTGCCCACGGTGTTCGCCGTGAGCGGGCCACTGGCTCCGAACAGGCTGGCGTCGGTGGTCGTCACTCCGCGATCGCCAAGCAGTTGGTAGCCGTCCAGAACCGGCATCTGCCCGACGCGTACGGACCAGAAGCTGCCACGCGCAGCCGTGTTGTACTGAACCCAGGTCTCATCGAATCCTGACGAACTCGCCGTGGATGTGCCGAAGATGTAGTGAACATGCACGGTGACGTGATTGCCCAGCGGCGCGAACATCGCCGAATCGATCTGCGGGATCGAGATGTCGCTGCTTCCACTGCCCTTGACGTGCTGGGCAGTGAGCGTGGAGACGAAGCTGACGTAGTTGGCCGTGTTGGTGGGTTTGGGTATTGGCTGCGGCAGTCGGAACCCAGCTCGAAAGAACGCATAGCCAAACGGTGTCAGCCTTGGCGCCATATCGTGACATCTGGCGCACGGCAAGTGGTAGGTGCGCGCGAACATGGGGTATGCCGCGGCGGAGCCTCCACCGACTGCAGAGAGAATCAGGGCCGTGGCGAAAGCGACAACCCCGGGGGCGCGATTGCGATTTGCAGACATGCCAGTGACTCCTTACTAAGCGATCGTTAGATAGCCGGCGCCTATTTCGTTGGGTTAGCGGCTGGCGCAGCCGTGGTCGCTCCCGTGGCAACTGCCGTGATCGGCAATGACGTCAGAGACCCGCCAAGTGCGGCAATGGCCTTGGCAACGGCCTTTTCCGGACCGACATCCCAGTGCTTCTTGGTGTGCAGCAACAGCTGCGTGTTCCCTGCCACGAGCTCCGCGGATGTGATGCCGATGGACTTCATGGCCGCCAGCAGGTCAGCCGGAGACTTACCGGAAAGGCCGGATACAGGCAGCAGCGCTACAGACCGGTCAATAATCAGCTTTTGAGCGACGCCCGGCGACGCGGTGGGATCCGCTGCTGTGAGCCGTAAGACCGTGCCAAACGGAAGCGACTGCAGTGCGTCAAGGAACGTGTTGTGCTTGATGCTGCCCCACGCTACACACACGGCATTTGGCTGGCCACAGCCGCACATTTTGCAGGTGCTGCCCGACTGACCGGGTTTGAACAGCTGCAACCCCAGACAGTCCTGGCAGATGCCCCCGACTGTGCTGGAATCGGCAACGCTGACCGTGACGGGCGCCGTTTTGCCCATCGGCAACAGCGAGATGGAGCCAAGGCTGGTCGGCTGCGCCGCCAGAGTTGTGACCGTACCGGGAATCGGCGTGTCTTGTGCCCCGGCAACCGGGCCGGCGACTGCGAGCACCGCAGCCGTCGCGAGGATGATCAATTGCCGTCTTGACGTGGTTCTCATTTTCGTTTCCTTTACTATCCCGCTTACCGACTGGGTCCTTTGCAGACCGCCTTCGGACCTGTCGTTCGCGTTCGTTCCAACAGGATAACCGGATATTGTTATCTATTTCTCAATCTATTACATTATACAGTCTATTTTATGCGGTCGTTCCCTTGTTTCCTCGTGCATCACGCCCGAAAACCGCCAGGAAACAGGCTTCACGAGGAGCTGTTTACCCGGATTGTGCTTTAATTCACAGAATCGCGGCACAGTATTTATCCTCACTACCCGTTCGGAGAATCGAACTCAGGTTCGAGCGGCAAATCGCACAAAAATGCCCGGCGCCGGGAAGTGGCGCCGGGCGTTTCGCTTAGAACCGCGGTGCGTTATGACCGAAAAGCGGCTCCAACCGGTTCAGCCAGCTTCGATTCGAGCTCCAAGGCTCGCGGAAACAGCAGGTTGTTCTCTTCGCTGATGTGCAGATGCAGATCTACTTCCAGCGCCAGCAGCAGCATAAGCATGTGATCCCAAACAGCGCTGGAGGTGTGTGGCGACGCGAACCCATCCGTCAGCTCGCTCAGCCGGTCCAGAGCGATGTTGACGCGGAGGTGGTCGTCCTCCATGATCCGGACCGGCTGTGCGATGGATCGGCCGTGCAGCCGAGGCGTACCGAACTCCGACTCCAGTCGGCGGCAATACGGAAACAGTACATGCTCCTCCTTCGCCATGTGCGTTTCCAGCTCGACATGCAAGTCGGAAAAAACCTTCCGGATTTCGGCAAGTTCGGGGCGCTGGCGGCCGTGCTCCTGATCCACTTTGTCGATTACCGCTGCGAGGTCCGGGAGCGCGTGAACCAGGTAGGCGTGATGAACGCTTACGATGTGGTCGACCAGCTCGTTGATACTGGCCCTGTTCCAATCGGTGTCGTCCGGCGCCGGCGTTCGCGCATCGCTTGCCGCAAGCTCGCCGATCATCTCGAACAGGTCGATGCCTGCGCGATGGCACGCTTCGTCCAGGGGAAGCCCTCCCTGGCAGCAGTAGTCCAGGCCAAATCGCTCGAACACCATGGCTCGGCTTTGCCGTTCCGCGACCAGTTTGGCCACAGAGATAGTTGGTTCGATGACGCTCATGGGATGCTCACCTCGCAGAGTGCGCGGCTGCGCGCGCTCGCCGCCGGATAATACCGATAACTGGATCGTCTTATCCTTTCACCGAAGTATGGCCAATCACCAACCACATGTCAAGCTAAAATCTGCGGTCGGCGCCGAAAAGGCGAAACCTCTGCCGATCTAAAGTGTCTCTTAATGTGAATTAATCATTTACGTACATTAAGCATAGGATTGATGGATGAAAAGCTGGCTCGTACCGGGAATCGCTTTTGTTTGCCTGGCCGCCCTGATCGCCTGGCGGCTGCACTTCAATGCCGTTCAGGGCGCAATTGCCGACAAGCAGCGCGTCGCGCAGATGCATGCGCCGGTTGTGGTGGGCGTGGCGGATGCCGTCATCGGCAACATCGCGCACCAGTACGAGGGTATCGGCTCGGTGGAGTCGCCATTTGATATCAAAATCTCTGCGCGAGTTACGGCCCGGATCCTGTACCTGCAGGTTCGGCAGGGTGACCGCGTAAAGGCCGGGCAGGTGCTTGTGCGGCTCGATCCCGGCGACTTGACGGCGGCAGTAACCCAGCAGCAGGCAGCTCTTGCCGAGGCCCGCTATCGTTTGGCGCAGGCAGCGCTGACCCAGAACTCAACCAACGTCGGCGTATCCACTCAGATCAGTCAGGGCGCAGCCGGGCTGGCAAGCGCGCAAGCCAATCAGATGGATGCCGAGCGCACGTTGGATGCGCAGCGCGCTTCCGCCGAAGCGGCAGTTACCGACGCGAAGGCAAAACTGGATGCGGCCACCGCGCAGATTGGTACTGCGCAGGCTGCGGTAGCCGCAGCGAAAGCGAACATGAGTGACGCCCGCGCCAAGCTGGACCGCACCACGGAGTTGTACAGGCAGTCCTTTGTGGCAGCCCAGGATGTGGACGATGCGCGCGCTGCCTTTTCGGTAACCCAGAGTGCGGTAAATAGCGCCATAGCCCAGGTGAACGCGGCGAAATCGGCACAAGGCTCGATGGCTGCTGAGCTGAACGCTGCCAGGCAGAACCAGACCGTAACGGTAAGCAAGGCAGTTGCCGACCTGGCGGTTGCCCGCGCGGCCACCCAGCAAGCCGCGGCTACGCTGAAGCTGGACCGCGCGAACCGCTCGCAAGCGCCGGCGTACGAAGCCAACATTGCCGCACTTAGAGCGGCTGTTACCGCCAGCGAAGCACAGCTGAGCAGTGCGGAAGCAAACCTGAGCGACGTGGTTATCCGCGCGCCGCTGGATGGCACGATTACCGAGCGCGATATGGACCCAGGGGCAATGGCCACGCCCGGCGCTCCGATCGTTGCGCTCCAGACAATTCACCAGGTGTGGGTAAGTGTGGCGACCCCCGAAGAGGTTACGCAGCACATGCACATCGGGATGCCGGCCACGGCAGACTTTGACGCCCTGCCCGGCCGCACTTACCATGGCGCGATCGTGCAGATGAACCCGGCAGGCGACGTGCTCAGCCGCCAGTTCACGGTGAAGGTGGCAATTAACAACACGGACGACAGGCTCAAACCCGGTATGTTTGGCCGGGTCACGTTTGCGGTTGGCGGCGAACGCGGGGTGCTGCTTGCGCCGCATGAAGCCATTCAGGTGGTTCCCGGCGGCGGCAGCAGTGTGACCGTGGTCGGAGCCGATGGCATCGCACACAAGGTATCCGTAACCACCGGAGACAGCGATTCCTCAAACGTGGAGGTGACCTCCGGGCTCGCCCCAGGGGACCGGGTAGTGGTCATGAGCGCCGCGCCCGTCAAGGACGGCAGCGCGGTAAAGATTTCCGGCGGCTCGCCGGGCGGCTCACGGAAGCAGGCGGCGCCATGAACTTTGCGCGATTCTCCGTAACGAGGCCGGTAGCCGTCACCATGCGCATCGCCGCGCTGGTGCTTCTTGGCGCCATCTGCTTCACGAAACTGCCGGTGGACCTTCTACCGAACGTCTCTATTCCCACGGTCGCGGTCATCACCGACTGGCCGAATGTGTCGCCGGAAGAGATCGAAACACAGGTTACGAGGCCGATTGAGCAGGCTGTGAGCTCCGTCGCCAACATGTACGAGGTCAGCTCCCAAACCACCGAAGGCAGCTCCACCGTTCGCGTCCAGTTCACCTGGGGATCCGACATCGGTCAGGGCGCCGTTGACGTGCTCCAACTGGTGGAGCGTGCGCGAAGGAACTTCCCTCCGGACCCAACGCTCGAGACGCCAATCGTCTTCAAGTACGACCCATCGCAGCTTCCGATCCTCATCTACGCGGTCTCGGGTGGTGGCGACCCCGTCAAGCTGCGCACTCTGCTGGACAACGAGATCACGCCGATCCTCGAATCGGCCGATGGTGTGGCGGCAGCCACGGTCTCGGGCGGCGAGGACCGCGCGATCCTCATCGATGTGGATCCGGCCAAGTTGCGCGCATTCAATCTGGGCCTCAGTCAGATCTCCACCCGTATCGCGCAGGAGAACATCAACCTGCCTGCGGGCATCGCCAAGATGGGAAACACGGAGTATACGATACGGAGTCTCGGCTGGTTCACCTCACCCCAACAGATCGCAAAAATCCCGATAGGCAGCTACAACGGCAACGAGGTTCTGCTCGGCGATGTGGCGCAGGTGAAGGACTCGCACGCGGAAACGCGCCTCTATACGCGCCTGAACGGTGTTCCTGCCTGCGGCGTGATCGTCACCAAGCAGAGCGCGGCCAATACCGTCTCAACGGCAGCCGGTGTCATGCAGAAGGTCGCCGAGATCCAGAAGCTCTATCCGGACCTTACCTGGCGCATCGCGTACAACCAGGCTCAGTTCATCTCGGCCTCCGTCGCCGACGTTGAAACCAGCGCCATCATCGGCGGCATCCTGGCGCTGCTCATCCTGCTGCTCTTCCTGAGGAACGTCCGCAGCACGCTCGTGGTGGGACTCTCCATTCCAATCTCGATCATCAGTACGTTTGCGCTGCTCTACCTTGGCGGCTTTACGCTGAACACCATGAGTCTGGGTGGCCTTGCACTGGCTACAGGTCTTATTGTAGATGACGCTATTGTAGTTTTAGAGAATATTTTCCGGCATATTGAACGCGACAAGCTGCGGCCGGCGGAGGCGGCCGTGTCGGGTACGGGAGAAATAGCATCCGCCGTTATAGCATCAACGCTGACCATCGTCGTCGTCTTCCTGCCACTGTTCTTCATCAAGGGCCAGGCGGGCCAGATGTTTACGCAATTCGCGCTGGTTGTCATATTCTCACTGGCGGTTTCACTCCTCGACGCCACCACCGTGGTGCCCATGCTGGCCTCGCGCCTGATCAGCAGCCAGGATGTGGAGGAGAGCGAGTCGCTGGATGAGCGGCCCGGATTGCTGCACAAACTCTTCACCATCAGCGGCCGAGCCATGCATCAACTGGACGTCCGGTACCGGCGAATGCTCGCGTGGGCGGTCCATCACCGCATCTGGGTACTTACCGGCGTGGCAGCGGTTACCCTGTTGAGCTTTCTGCTGCTTGGCCAGATCGGCACCGAACTGATGCCGGCAACCGACAGCGGCGACTTCAACATCGTGGTAAAGCTGCCGATCGGCACGGCGCTAGCAAAGACCAATGCGGTGATGAAGCAGGTTGAAGCTATCGTCATCAAGAATCCGAACGTCCAAACGGCTTTCTCGGCTGCGGGAACCACGCTGAGCCAGTTCAACGGCAGCACCACCGAGCTAATTCCATACGAAGGCTCGGTTACCGTAAAGCTCAAGGATAACCGGAAGGCGAGCACACTCCAGGTTATGGGGCAGCTGCGGTCACAAATCGCACGCCTTGCCGGGGTAAGGCCGCTAGTAAGCCAGTTCGACATCGTTTCAATGATTTTGAGCGGTGGACCGAGTAACGTGGAGGTCGACGTCTTTGGCTCCGACCTCACGAAGCTGAGCGCAATGGGAGCCAAGGTCATGGCCAAAATGCGCACTATTCCCGGACTGGCCAATGTAGATGTGAACTGGCAGGAGGCGACACCGGAGATCCAGTGGCATGTCAATCGGCAGAAGGCGGCGGAACTTGGCCTCAACTTTTCGGATGTGGCGAATACGGTCAATACGGCCACGAACGGCAATATCGCCAGCTATTATGAAGAGAACGGTTACCAGTATCCGATAATCGTTCAGTTTCCGCAGGCCGATCGCAAAACGATCAGCCAGTTGAATACGATGCCGCTGTATGTGGCGCCTGTAGGTGGCGGCACGCCCACCGAGATAGAACTACAGCAGGTTGCTCATCCAGATCTCTCTACCGGGCCCAGCGAGATAACCCGCCTCAACCGGCAGCGCTATATCGCCATTAGCGGGCAGCCGCAGGGCCGCTCCTCGGGAGCTATACAGGCCGATATCGCCGCGGCGATGAAGGGCATTTCGATGCCGAACGGCATGTACTGGTCGTGGGGCGACTTTCAGAAACGCCAGGCTCAGGAGTTTGGAGGAATGGGCCTGGCGGTATTCATGGCGATTGCGCTGGTGTACATGCTGCTTGCCTCACAGTTTGAGTCGTTTGTACATCCACTCACCGTGTTATGCTCCATTCCTCTATCGGCTGTCGGCGTGATTCTGGCGCTGTTCCTTACTGGTCGATCCTTTGGCCTGACGGCCTTCATAGGCCTGTTGATGCTGGTAGGCATTGTGGTTAAAAACGGTATTCTGCTGGTGGACTATACCAACGTGCTGCGACGGCGCGGGGTTCCACGCGATGAGGCCGTACTCACGGCCGGCGCCACCCGGATGCGGCCTATTATGATGACGGCCTGCACGGCAGTGCTTGGCATGCTTCCGTTGGCCATCGGCATCGGCAAGGGCAGCGAAACTCAGGCTCCTATGGCAACCGCCGTTATCGGCGGATTGATCACTTCCACCATCCTGACCCTGTTTGTTGCCCCAACGGTTTACACGATGTTCGACGATCTGGGCCGTATTATGCGGCGCGACCGCAGAGACCTGGCCGGGCCGCCGATGGTAGAGCCGAGTGTGGAGGCTGTTGAACGCGAGCAGCGGCCTGAAGGATCTGAGCCGATTACCGAGGCTGCCGATTGAAGCCTGACGCATCGCCCGCACCGCGCACACTGGCTGAAGACGCCGCGGAGATCGAGGCAATACTGCCGAGAATCGCGCGCAGGCTGTTTCAGTTGGACCACGCCCACCCTGCCAGCAACCTCCCGGTCGCTCAACTCAAGGTCTGCTCGATTCTGCTGCACGGTCCGCGTCCTATGAACTGCATCAGCGCAGAGTTGGGCATATCACTGAGCGCTACCACGCAGATCGCCGATCGCCTGGAGCGCGCCGGGCTTGTAATGCGCGAGTCGGAGCCGGATGACCGGCGCGTCCGGCTGTTGGCTCTCACGGAGGTGGGAAAGGAGATCATGGAGACGCGTCGTGCGTTCCGCCTGAATGGCGCCATGCAGGTGCTTGGTAGAATGACGCCGGAAGTGAGGCGAAGCGTTCTGGAGGCCATGGAAAGGCTGATGGCGGCATGTAGGGAGACCGGCGATGCGTAGAGGCGCCACACTTCTTGCCAGCATCGCACTTTCGTTCGTCACGGTCCTTTCGTGGGCCCAGTCCGGTGGCAAAACGCCGCGTACACCGCCCATCGAGCCACCAATGCGCCAGACACCGCTACCCACGCCCCTCACGATAGAGAGCAGCGTTCCGGTACCGGCCGATGTGCCTAACCGACCGCTTACAGCTGCGGAGGCTGTGCAGATCGCGCTCCACAACCAGCCGAGCCTTGCGATTGCGCGTGCAGCCGTGGCAGCGGCTCATGGCGCTGTTTTGCAGGCTCGCAGCGGGCTGTTGCCGTCGCTTGCGCTCTCGGCCAGCTACACGAACACACAGACGATCGCACACCCCGCGGCGCAGTCGACGGGCGGCACATCGAGCGGAAGCGGATCGTCCGGTGCGGCAAACGCGCTTCTCAGCTTCTCCGGCTTTAATACCGGCGCTTCCGTGAAGCAGCTGCTGTTCGATTTCAACCACACGCGTGACACCGTCCGCCAGGAAGAGGCGCTCGAGCGTTCCGCCAACGCGGCGTACAGCACGGCCGATGCGGACCTGGCGCTGCAGGTCAAGCAGCTGTTTTACGCCTATGATGAGGCTAAGCACCTCGTGACGCTGAACGAGACAAACGTGTCCGACCAGCAGTCCCATCTGGACCTGGCCCAGGCTCGACTACGCTCCGGCCTTGGCGAACCCTCCGACGTGCTGCTTGCTCGCACGGCGCTGGATGCCGCGATCCAGGCGCTGACAACGGCCCGGAACGCAAACCTGATTGCACGGCTGACGCTGGCCGCGGCAATGGGTGTGGATCCACGACTGCCACTGGTACCGGCCGATGCGCACGAGTCGGCGCCTGTTTCCGTGAACATTGACCAATCGGTTGCGGAAGCGCTTACTCACCGCCCTGAGATGGCTCAGTTCACTGCCGACGTTCAGGCAGCCGCAGCCGGCCTGGATTCCGCGCGCACGAGCGCTGCGCCGAGCCTGTCGGCCAGCCTGGGGCTTAGCGGGCGTGGTTCGGCATTCACGCCACAGGATCAGTTCTTCAGCGCCGGCTTAAGCCTTCAGTGGACTCCTTTCGACTCGGGCTTGACGACCGGGCGCATCAAATCTGCCCAGGCGGGCGTGCAGAGCAGCCAGGCTGCGCTGATTGGAGAGCGCCAGCAGATTGTGTCCGACGTGGCCTCAGCGGCCGTAAACCTGCAGGCTGCGATGCAGCACGCGCAAACGGCCGCGTCCGAGGTGGCGAATGCACAGGAGAGCGTGAGAATTGCTGAGGGCCGGTATCGCTCGGGCGTCGGTATTTTCCTCGACCTGCTGGATGCCCAGTCGGCCTACGTGACGGCCCAAACGGACCAGATTAATGCCGACGCTGCGGTTGACGAGGCGCGGGCAGCATTGGCGCACGCAGTTGGAGCGCCGTAGACCGGGCTCGGGCGCCTACTGGGATGGAATGTGGGCCAAAACCCATTGCCGGTTATTCATAACAGCCTGATTGATGGAAGCGCCCGCTTCCGTATCCAGCATTACGGTATAGGTTAATACGCCCACCCAGGCTACCGCGAGGCACAATGCCATTGCAGGCGCCGCACGCCGACAGGCGACCGAGCATGCAGCCGCCGGGCTGATGCCGGCGCGGAGCGCCCACATAACCGCACCCACGATCAGAATCGCCGACAGGGAAAACGACAGGGCAATTCGAACCCACGCTGCCTCCACCAAAATCGGCTGACCCAACCCCGTGGATGACGAGAGCAATTCAGCGAGCGGATGCAGTAGCGCCAACTGCGGCAGCGCCAGCGCAATCCCGGCTGCTGCGGCAGCAGCGAGTAGAGCCAGCGCTACGAGCACATGCGACCACCTCCAGTGCGCCCGCGCCTCGGCAATCGCCTCGGTCCACTGATCGCGTGGCAGAATGCTGGCGGTGCTCAAGTGGTGATGTTCGAACCACCACTCCGCAGCCATGGCGAGAAGCGCCACGCCGCAACCCGCGACAATAGTATCGATTGGGCCGCTGCGGAGGCCGGCCGTGGCGGAAACAACGCACGCACCTGCGGCGCCGACTACGAACAGCCATGCCGCCAGCCTGCCCCAACCTGCCCGCAGCCGCAACCGCAAGCTTGAGCCGAGCCAGAGCGGAAGCGTGACCGCAATCAGTATCAGTAGACCCGCCTGGCGAAGTATCAGTACACCCAGCATCCACGTGCCCAGCAGTTCGGCGACAGGAGCCTCAGCAATAACCGGATCCGAAGAGAGCGAGCCGGATCGCTGAGCGTCCTTCCTCAAATCCAGTGAGGCCTCGGCCTGGTTGTGCAGCCAGCCGATGTCGCTCACGTAGTAGCCCCCATGGAGCAGATTGCGCATCTGGCTAGATAAGCCAATCCATTGCGCCAGCGACGCGGGCGGTTCCACAACGGTAGCGTTTGTGGATGCCAACACCTCCATATCGGCGCCGCACAGCGCTTCCAGCATCCAATCGGAGTTGGTACGGAGGTTGTGACCCACCCACGCTACGTTGACCAGCAAGCGCGACGCACGGTTGGCGTGCCCGGCGCCGGCAAGTTTATATGCGCGGGCGCGCGCCAGCAGGGTCATCTCACGCAGCAGGCGCAGGTGGGCAAACTGAAGGTACGACAGAGGCTCGGTAAGGCGGGCGGCATCCAGATCGCCGTAGGCGGCGGCGGTAAGCCGCCACTGCCCGAGAACCTGCTCGTAGAGGTATGAATTCCACCTCGGCATCCGCGCAGCTGCGCTCAGCGTGGACTCCGCCTGCCGGTTGCTGCCCACCGCGAACTCCACTGCCGCAATGAGCGCCGGGAAGTAGCCGTTCCCCAGGTCGCGGTGCCATCCGGCATGGAGATCCTCCAGTAGGGCTCGCACATCCGCGCTGAACAGAGCCGGGTTGGCCACTGCCGCCACGTGGCCGCCAGCCGCCGCCTGGCGACGGCTGACAGGCATATCGGCTTCGATGAGGTAGCGCGCGATATGCGCGTAGATTCCGGGGCTATCCGGATGCTGTGCGGCAATAGCCGCGAGACGCGCGGCAGCGCGCGCGGCGCCGGCACCAGAAACCGATCGGTGGATCACAGGCGACGTCGCCGAACCGAGTTGGATCAAATAGTCGGTCGGATAGCGTGCCGCTGTGCGCAGCAGGCGCCGTTTCTGCTCGGAACTGTAGTAACTGCCGGCAGCGGCTCGCGAAAACCAGTTTTGCGGCGACAGTGCGAACTGCGCCTGGGCTAGCGCCGTTTGGCGAACGGCGGGAAACACCAGCAGCGCAGCGCCAATGCCGAGAAGGGCGCCGGCCAACCAGCCACCACAGCCTGCGCGACGCGGCGGGGCGGCCGCATTGGCGCCGGCGCGCTCAGCGCCGGCCGCTACCCCGTGCATCCGCGCGTTTCAGCTGCGCAGAAGGGACTGCCTGGAGTGCGGGCCCAGCAAACGCGGCACGGCTGGCGCCAGAGCCGTACCCGGATGCCAGGTTTCGGACGGAGATGCCCGGTGGTGGGGCCGTGATTCCCGTTCGCGCTGGCTGCGGCCGCAAGCTGAGAGCCAGCACCAGGGCTGTGAGCGGCATTGTGAGCGCTGCGCCAAACGCCATTTGCCACAGAAAGCGCACCCGTACAGCGGATGTGGATCTCGGCGCCTCCAGAACCAGTGTGGGGTCAAACTCCTCCGGCTGCGCCGCCACAGCCTCATACACGGCCGCATTAAAGTCGGCATCGGGCACTGCGCCGATCTCCTCACAAAGGCCGGCGGCCAACACCAGGTCGGCATCGGCTACCGAGGCGCAGTCACGGCAAACAGCAAGATGGGCTGTGAGAGCAAGGTAATCGCCATGCGATATCTGCGCCTCATTCCTCACGTCCAGCAGCCGGCGAAAGGGCCGGCAGCCGTCAAACACGGTTTTCCTCGGCCTGCAGTGCCAGCCACCTCTGACGGAACTGCTTGCGAGCAGCATTCAGACGCGAACGGACTGTGCCGACGGGAATCTCCAGCAGCACCGCGATCTCGGCGTAGTCAAAGCCCTCAACATCGCGGAGCAGCAGCGCAGCCCGAATGGTTGGGCTCAGCGAATTGAGCAGTTGCTGGACCAGAATCTTCTTGTCGAGGTCGGGTGATGATGCCGCAAGCGCCGGCGGCGCAGCATCCAGTGAGACCTCCGCCGTCACGTGCTTCCGGCGCATCTTGTCGAGGCAAAGGTTCACCACGATGCGATAGAGCCACGCATAGAAGCCGCTCTCAGCGCGAAATTGGCCGATCTGGCGGAAAGCCTTGATGAAGGCCTCCTGCGCAACATCCTCGGCCTCCCGCGGGTTGCGGAGCACGGTTGCCGCAACGTGAACAATCCGATCACGATACCTGTGAAGCACCCAGTCGATAGCCTGACGGTCCCCGAGGGCGCACCGATCCAGCCAGGCGCGCTCTTCGGACCTGGCCTGCGGATCGGCCGGCGCTGCGACTTGAATCGGAATAGTCTGTATGGCATCGCTAACCATATTTCACGCTCCTGTCCGGCTGCACAGCAGTCCGGCTGCAGCAACGGACATCGATAGATTGTAGACGATATCAGGGGTCCATCAAGTTCGCACTACCACGAAAGGGAGTGAAACGCTCACTCCTCGCCTTCATCTTCCCCAACTGCCCCATCTTCGCCTTCCATCTCCTCATCATTCGGTTCAAGCCCGTCGCTTTCGCCTTCAGCCGACCCCGGATCCTCGTTCACGATCGGAGTGGCTGCCGACGCTGCCGCAGCGCGGTCGGCAGCCTCCTGCGCATCTTCGGCGCTCAGCAGGCGTTCGATCGTAACCACGCGGTCGCCGGCATCCAGATTGATGAGACGAACCCCTTGTGCGCTGCGACCCGTAGACCGGATTCCCGCTATATCCATCTGGATAGCTACGCCGGCCTCCGTCAAAACCATCAACCGGTCGGTTGGCTCAACCACGGCTGCATCCACGATTGGTCCGGTGCGCTGCGTGACATTCATCGTAAGGATGCCGCGACCACCGCGAGACTGCGGTCGATACTGGCTGAGCACCGTGCGCTTTCCATATCCATGCTCACTGGCGACCAGCAGCTGGCTGGTGGGAGTGACCAGGTCGGTGGCAACAACCCGGTCAGCAAGCTCACGCGTGGTTCTGTGGCGCATCTCGATGCCACGTACGCCACCGGCGCCACGGCTTCGGGTGGGAACCTGCGATTCCAGGAAGCGGATCGACTTGCCTCCACTTGTGATCATGATGACTTCCTGATTGCCATCGGTGTGCTTGACCCATCGCAGGTTGTCGCCATCCTCGATATCAAAGCAGATGAGGCCGTTGTTTCGCAGGTTGGCAAAGAAGCTGAGCTCGGTACGCTTCACCTCACCGTATCCTGTGGCCATCAACAGGTAACCACCCTCACCGAGGTTTCTCAAGGGCAGAATCGCCGTTACGGTGTCACCCGACTCGGTTTGAATGAAGTTGTTCAGATGCTGGCCGCGTGCCTGGCGCGTAGTCTGCGGTATCTCGTAAGCTTTCAGGCGATAGACGCGGCCGCGGTCGGTAAAGAAGAGGATCAGGTGCGTGGTGGTGGCTACAAACAGATGCGCCAGTTGATCCTCCTCCTTCAGATTGGCGGCCTGAACTCCACGTCCACCGCGCTTTTGCGTGCGGTATGTATCCAGCGGCACGCGCTTTACGTAGCCATCACGCGAGATGGTTACCAGCGTATCCTCTTCGGTAACGAGATCGTCTTCCGTGATCTCATCGGCTTCCTGGGCAAGTATGCGTGTTCGTCGATCATCGCCATACTTGTCTCGCAGAGCGGTCATCTCGTCCTTGACGATTGTGGTGACGCGCGCCGGATTGACAAGAATATCCTCGTAGAAGCTGATCAGTTTCAACTGGCCGCGATACTCGTCTTCAATTCGCTGGCTTTCCAGTTGCGCCAACTGCCGCAGCTGCATGCTGAGGATGGCCTCCGCCTGCAAAAACGAAAGCCCAAATCGCTCAACCAGTCCGCGCCGCGCTGCCTCGCCGCTGGCGGCAGAGCGGATGAGCGCGATGATCTCATCCAGGAAATCGAGGGCGATTTTCAGCCCTTCGCGGATGTGAGCCGTATGGCGCGCGCGGGCCAGCTCGTAGCGCGTGCGGCGAATTACCACCTCACGCCGGTGCATGATGAACTGTGCCAGCACCTGCAGCATGTTCAACTGGCGCGGCTGTCCGTTGACCAGCGACAGCATGATGATGCCGAACGTCTGGCGCAGCGACGTGTGCTTGAACAGGAAGTTGAGAACGCGGCGAGGCATCACGTCACGCCGCAGTTCAATAACCACGCGCATGCCGCGCTTGTCGCTGAAATCGTTGAGGTCGGTCACACCATCCAGTCGCCGACTTTTCACCAGGTCGGCGATGGTCTCCAGCAGCCGGGCCTTGTTCACCTGGTACGGCAGCTCGGTAACCACAATGCTGCTCTTGCCGTTCTCCAGCTGCTCAATTTCAACCTTGGCCTGCATAATCACACGGCCGCGCCCGGTTCGATAGGCTTCCTGGGCGCCTTTTTTACCCAGGATAAACGCGGCCGTTGGGAAGTCTGGTCCGGGGATAATCCGGATGACGTCATCGACCGTGGCGTCGGGATGATCCAGCAGGTGGATGCACGCATTGGCGACTTCCCGCAGGTTGTGCGGGGCCATCGACGTGCTCATCCCTACCGCAATGCCTTCACCTCCATTGCAGACGAAGTTCGGAAACTTGCCTGGCAGCACAATCGGCTCGCTGCGTGACTGGTCGTAGTTCGGCATCCAATCGACCGTGTCACGGTCGAGGTCCTCAAGCATCTCCATGGCAAGCGGCGTGAGCCGGCACTCGGTGTACCGCATCGCCGCAGGAGGGTCGCCGTCAACGCTGCCCCAGTTGCCCTGGCCATCGACGAGTGGATACCGCAGCGAGAAGGACTGCGCCATGCGGACCAGTGTGCCGTAGATGGCTTGATCGCCATGGGGATGGTAGTTGCCCATGGTTTCACCGACAACCTTGGCCGACTTCACGCGCGCTGCACCTGCGCCGGCGCCGATTTCACGCATCGCGTACAGCAGTCTGCGCTGCACCGGTTTGAATCCATCGCGGACATCGGGCAGGGCACGGGAGACGAGCGTGGAGACTGCGTAGCCCAGATACGAGCGACGCAATTCCAACTCAATCTCCACGAGCGTTACAGGCGCGTCGGCGGCATCTCCGCCATCGATTTCATCGGGCGGGAGGTCTATCGGTTCGTCGGGCAAACGGAGCTCCTGAGTAGCTAAAGAGACGCAGCAAGCCGGTCGCGGCAGGGCGCGGCCCACAACACGGGCGCGGAGGCCGCTGCCGCGTACTTACGTCTGATTATACCCGCGGCCCGCTTATATATTGCGCTTGGAGCTTTTACAAATCATGGACGTCCGCACGACCGTCGGGCCGGGGACTATTTGGAGACCCAGGGTATGGAATGGACAAGGCCGATATTGCGGATTTCGGCAATGTCGTTATAGTCGCCCATGTTGGCGTTCTCCACCCCGGTACCGTGGAACGCAACGAGCAGGTTGTCGTTGGATGCATCTTCCCCACCGAACCAGCGGAGGGCAAAGGCGATATCGCCGCGGAACCAGCAGGCGCCAGGACCGGACCGGCTCTGTGTCCATTCATCGTAGTACCGCTTGGTGAGCCAACCGCCATTCACCGTCTTGTCGGCGATTTTCATGGAGACGTAGTGGCACGAAATCGGCGGATCCTTGCCGAGCAGGCCGCAAGAGAAGAGGAGCGGCTGTCCGTGCTTGAAACCTGCTGCGGCGTGCCACAGCAGAACCGTTCGCGCAGCCCCGCGTTCGCCGCCCTTGTCACCGCCAACCCACTCCATCGCCAACAGTTTCAACTGCCCGCCCGGAAGCATCTGGTACCGGCGAACCTGGAATCGCGCCGTGGCAGTTGCGCTCTGGTCCTGCATAAGGCCGAACCACACAACCGGCTCGCCGTTCGCGTTCGCGCCCTGGAATGCGCCGGGAGGATCGTCGCACTTCAGGTCGAGCGTTTGCACGGCGCCAGGTTCCAGCGATTCACCCCTGGGACTCAGCAGGCGCGTCGTGACTTCCTTCGTCGGTCCATTCCAAAGCAGCAAAAGCAGCTGTCCGTTGACGGCCACGAGCGTTGGCGCCGCACCGGTCGAGTCGGGTATGGCGACTACGGGTCCGAATGACGGATCGTGGCCGTCGGGTGCGAGCACGGAGCGGACCTTGACGCCGGCTAGCGTGGGATATGCCACCCAAACGCGGCCGTGAACACCGGCAGCGCTGGCGGAACCGATCACATCGTGAGCCTCCACGGTCACCGGCGGATCAAACTTGGCGTGGTCTGCAACCCCGGCCTTTCCGGGCCATGCATAGACGATCAGCTTTCCGGGATTATCGGCAGCAAGGTTTGGCTTCTTGAGATCCGCTGGACCGCTTAGAATCGGGCTTTTGCCGTCCAAAACACCGGAAAACACCAGCAGGCGCGCCCGGGCGCCACTTCCGGACGCTGCAAGCGCGGGCGCGGTCATGGTTTTGCCAACCGGATGGCGATCACCCGCCGTGGTGCTGTAACCGTAGTTGATGTCGGCCGAGATGTTCTTCTCCCCAAAGATGCCGTTCCAGTTCCAGTCGATAAGCGTCGTCTTGCCATCCGGCCCCGGCTTGATGTGGTAGTGGTACGGCGGCCCGGCGAGAAACCGCACTTTGTCGATTGGAAACGGCAGGACCTCCGAGAGATGCTTTTCATTAAGCACAAAACCGGCGAGCGCACCGTTGGAGTAGCCGATATCGTTGCCGTTTCCGTTTAACTGGTAGGAGTACGGATAGTTCATCAGGCTGGGATAGAGCGGGCAGTGATCCACGGGATAGAATCCCGTATGGTCCAGGCCTACCTGATGACCGAATTCGTGGAGAAACACGGCCCAAAGCGCGGAGTCGCCGCAGCTACCGCGGTCGGCCATCTCATCACTCTGCCCGCCACCGCCGTGGTAAACCACCATATAGTGCGTAATCCCGCGGTGGCGTTGATATTCGTCGGCCAGGGTCCACCATGGCTTTCCGGCCTCCGTCATCGGGATCGGTTTGCGGAAGATCACGTGCAGGTTGATGCCGGGCTTGCCGTCGGGGTTCTTGACGGGCAATTTAGCATAGTACGCAACTGCCCGTGCAAGGTCTTCGTGCAGGTGTTTCTGATCCACGTTGGCAAATGGCTGAACTTCCACGATTACGTCGGCGTGAAGCGGCGAACAGCCCATAGCCTTCAGGTCGAGCCCGTCGGGCTTGATCGCGCCTGTTTCCCACGCATCGGGAAGTCCATCGTTATCCTGATCCCGGTCTGGATTGACCGCGCCGGCAGGAGACGCAAATTGGATGAGCGTATCGTCACCAACCAGCGGCGCTCCGGTGTGCGTCAGTCGCACCAATGCGTCGCGGCCGGTTGCGTCAAAGTCGCCGGTCAGCCACGCGCGGTCCGATGCCGCAGCCTTGACACTGGGCAGCGCTGCCATTATCGACGCATGCGAGGGATCGCAGTCCGGCAGAAAGCTCCGACCCACAATCAGGTCGTCACGGTGGCCACCTCGAAAGCAGCCGGTTGCGAAGTGTTCGCCCGGACTTCCCTTCCATAGGAGATGCGTGGCGGCCGAAACCTCACCGGCGCGGCTCACGGTGAGCTCCGTGCTGTAGAGCTGGCCGGCTGCATCCTGCCAGATCACGTTCTGAGCGCCGGTCGCGCCGGTGGTTGCCGGGGCAAGCGTGGTAATGCGGTTGAATTGCGCGCGGACGCGGTGCAGCGAAAAGCTGAGTTTGCCCGGAGCGCTGGTATTCACCAGCAGCGCCGCATCCCCGCTGCCATTCACAATCAACACATCCTGCGCCTTGCCGTCTGCAAGCTGCAGTGAGCATGCGTGTACCGGCGGTGCACTGCGCAGCCAGAGCGGGGCATCGGCGATGAAATCATTCCGCGTGAACGTGCCGTTCACGATGTCGTGCGCCAACCGAACTTCACCATCGTGAAACATGGCGATCACGCCCAGTTGGCCGGAGCCATCAAACTTGCCGGCTGCCGCCGCCAGCGCATCGGATCCAAAACTGGAGAGCGCGCGCGCGGGCGACACCGGCTTGCCGATGGCGGAGGTGCGCACCACATCGATAAAGGCATCGCCCGACGGATTCAGGCAGAGGATGGCGTCACGTCCGCTGCCGTCAAAATCGCCAGCCATCGGGATACCGGGCGGCGTGCAGATTCCAGGCGTCCAGAATGTGGCAGCCTGAATGGTGACCTTTGGCGCCTGGGCCGTAGTTACTGCCAGCGCGGCAACAAGCAGGCATGCGGCCGCCGGAGCAGCCGAGATCCGTCGCGCCGCGTTTGTCCAGAAGATGCCCAGAGCGTTACGGGCCATAGGAGAACACCCACCCTTTCCAATTGGTACGAGATGGCCGGACCGTTACTCAGTGCCGCGGCGTGGCTGGTTTCGAGCCGCCGAACAGCATGCTGAGGAGGCTTTGGCCCCCACCGCCGGAGCCACCGATGGTCTCTTGCGCATCAAGAACGCGATTGATCCGCATGAGCGACTCACGCAGATGGATTTGGGTGTAGGTGTTGTAATGTCCTGCCGGCAGCGCGTTGACAATGCGCGTCCTGAGGTTGACAAGCTGGTACCAGGCCAACATTCGCGCATCGTCCGGCACGGGAGCGCCGGAGCCCAGCACCATTGCCGTCATGGTGTCGAGGAAGTCGCGCTGCAGCTGCCGCCTCAGCGCGGATACGTCTTTGTGCGCCTCCAGCTCGCTCCACACCGATGCCGATACGGCATGAAACAACTCGGTAAGTTTGAAGGCGCCATTGCTGTCTCCAACCTTGAACTCGTTATTGGCAATCCGATCCAGCACGGGACCGCTGAACAGGTGCTTGAGCGCGGCGCCCTGAACGTTTTGAAGCGTATCGCGAACCGGAAAGTCGTTTGCGCCAAATACCAGGCCGTTGAGATCGGTATATTGCGGACCGGTCAGGTTGTTGTAGTAGGCCTTTGGGATTTGCCAGGCATCGGGCCCGAGCACGTACCGGCTGACCAGCGCCAGCGCTTGCCGCTGCTCATCGGCCGGAACCGGCAGCATTGGCGGGCGCTGCCCCGGGTCACCGCGGAAGTTTTGATTGGCATAAAGTCCGCCGATATAGAGGCAGCTTACGGCGGCGGCATGCGCATACTCGCCAAGAAGCAGTTCAAAATCTTGCGTGAAGCGTGAATAGCTCTGCCCGTATTTCGGCACCCGGTCTCCCAGCGAGGTCATCAACTTCCTGCTGAGCTGGATCATGGCGTGCCAGTACTGAAGCGGGTCGGAGCCGAGATCGAATCGAACCACGGCAGGATCCCACTGGTCGGCCATCTCATCGCTTTCGTAGGCATGGCCGGGCAGATTGCACTCGGATGCGATTGCGTTAAGCCGCCACTTCTTGGCTTCCGGCGTTGATCCGGGTATCGGCGTGTAGCCATATTCGATGGCCCATTTATCGTAAGTTCCCAACACAGGAGTCCAGTACGGAACGCCGGGATGTCCGATGGCCTCGATGTTGAACGGCAGGTAGTCCATCACGGAAGCGGTGATGCCTTGCTTCTCGACTAGACTTGCATTCTGAAGGTCGGCGAGACTGTGCCAGGAGCTGGCAATGAAGTTGTGCCGCAGCCCCAGAATGTGGCCCATTTCGTGCGCCACGGTGCTGCTGAGGAACGAGTCGACGAACTTTTGCGGATCCAGCTGGAGGCCGGGCGGCGCAAGGAGCGAACTCGCAAGCCATCCGAATTCCGCCGAGGTCTCGGCCCCCTGGGCCATGTCGCATTGCTCCCATGCCAGGGGCGAAGCCGGCTTTGGGTTGGCGAACCAGGAGGCAGGATCGATAATCCGCTTCTGCTCGATCCGTGTAACGTGAGCCATGCCGGAATCCACGGTGATATCGGCGTTGAGGATTTGACCCGTCAAGGGATTCACACGCATCCACGAAACGGCATACGCGCTGTTTGGCGACGCCACCCAGCGCACCACGTTGTAGCGCATGTCGGCGGGATCCCAGTCTGCATTGTCGGGCATCTGCCGGACCTCGATCGGATCCTCTATTCCGATCTTGTCGAACGCGGCATTCCAGTAGAGCAATCCGTGGCGGATCGCGGCTCGGTATTGGAGCGGTATCGCGTTGTCCAGCCAGAAGACGATGTGGTGGACGGGTGGCGAGAGCGCCGCCTTCGGATTGGCCTTCTGCAGCTTCCAGCGGTATATGTAGTGCACCAATGGGTCTTGCCTGGCATCATCGCTGAAGTTCTGCCACGCGGTAAGGAAGTATCCAATCCGCGGGTCGGCGAGCCGCGGGGTGTAGCCGGTCTCCGGCAGCTGAAACAGCGCGTAGCTCACGCGGATGGCGGCGGAACGCGGGTCCGGCAGCGTGACGCTGCCACCGATGCCGGCGCCGGGCTTGATGAAGTTGTAGAGCGTTTCTGCCTCGATGTTTTGCGGAAACACCTTCAGCGACTGGATGAATGTGTTTTCGCGATCCATGATGTAGGTGCCGCCAAACGACAGCCCACCGCCCAGCGCGAAGCCCGGTCCGCTGAAGAGCGCGCTGACGTTCGCGATATCACCGCGGAACAGGTCACTCACGTTGATGAGCAGGCTCTTTCGGCTCTTTTGCCGCGCTTCTATGTGGAACGACTCCAGATACGAACTGGCGAAGGAACGCGCAATGGCGCGTGCCATCGGCGTGCCCGGCGTGGCCCGATACGTTGTGTTGGGCGTTACCATGGCAAGACGATCCGGAGCGACCGTCTGAAACTCAAACACCAGGTCGTCGATCGGCTCGCCGGCGATGACCTGCTCGGCCGTACCTGAAGCCACCGTCGCCTCAAGCATGTACAGATGGTTGAGCTGGCTTTCCGGTATCTCCATATAGATGGTGTCGCGGCCAAACTCTGATTTTCGATAGAGCGTAAACAGGCCCGGCAGCTTCTCAAAGCCCTTCACGGTGTCGTCGATCGTCTTGGTGAGCAGGTCGGACGCCGGCGTCAGCGCACCGGAGGAGAGCGGCCCACCCTCGATACGCTCCTGGTGGACGTCGCCGGACGCGAGCGACGACGATGCGCCGCCGAAAGGAACTGAATCCAGGTGCACGTCGCCGGATACGGTATCTCCCGTGGTGAGCTCAATCCAAAGCGTGCCGGAGGCGCCGATATCGGGAGCCGTTCCGGTCTCGTGGTAGCTAAAGGTAATTCGCGCCGTATCCACGCCGTGGTTCTTCTCGAATGCCGTCAACGTGTAGTCGCCGTGCGCCGCGCGCAGGCCTAATTCTGCATTCGGCTTATAATCGATACTCCACTTATCGCCCACGCCAAGCGCTCGCGCGGCATAGATTGGGTCGGTGGCCACGTAGAGGCGCGCTGAGACGTGGTCCGGATCGGGATCGCTGGTTTTGTACGCCGTCAATGTACCGTTGGGTGTAATGACCATGTGCGTGGTGGCGTGCGTGTCATCGTTCGTAGTTTTGCCGTTCACCGTCAACTGGTCCGACTCGTCCAGTCTGTCCATCGAGATTGAGCCGTCGGCGGCAACTGCCGAAAACGTAACGCGCTCCACCTCGCGCACGCCGACGATGGCAGTTTGAGCTCCGTCGCGCATCGTCAGCGTGCCGGTTGAGCTATATCGGGCCATAGCGCCGGCTTTTGCCTTGTAAATCAAAATCGCCGTCTTTGCGGGAGCAGCTCCGGCAGCGACAGCGAGGAGGGTTGCCGCGCTGAGCGCGGCTAGCGGTTTGAGCAGGAACAAGGAGGCACCTCAGGTGGCGGCGAGATAGTGCGAACGGCTAAGCCCGGAACGGCCAGGGGAGAGCCGGCTGGACGAAGTTCGCGAAAGCAAACGATAACTTGAAGCGGCAGGCCAACTTGAGTATAGAATGCCATGAACAGAGCGTAACTTGCAATATCGGCTCGTTGGCCGGGTTCGCAGACGTGGTTCAAGGGGGAGTGGCGGATAGCCGCTCCCCCTTGAACGCTTCTTCACAAGGCGCCGCTGCTAGTGGCCCGGCATCGACCCGTGTGGGATGTTCGGGTTAGGCCCGGCCGGGCCGTACTTGCGGAACGCCTCCTTGCTGGGTATCTTCACCGGTTGGCTCTGCTGGTTGACCCGCATGCCGGCATAAACCGCTAGGCCGATGGCCAGCACGCAACCGATAACCGCCGCCGCCAGCTTCTTGGGATCCAACCCGGTGGTGGTCATGCGCTTACTGCTCCAGATTGGTCGTCAAGCGGTGTCCGCGCTGCTGCAGTCACTGCGCAGGGCATGTCGAGGTCGTGTATGAGTAGGCTCCGTAGCATGCCCACCAGTCGATGGCCCATCCGGTGTTGTCGGCGATCTGGAAGACAGGGCCGATTGTATTCCACTTCGCGTGGCCATCGGCATAGTTTGCGTTAATGCCGTTAGAGTGTATGGCGATTGGATAGAACTCGTCGCGACCGTCGTACGTCCACGCGCCGCTCCACGTAGCGCCGGCGTCAACGAATACGGGGCATCGAGCCGGCTGCTTTACCATGCTTTCGTTTGTCTGCCCATCGTAGATGATCCACCAGTTGGCCATATACGAGGTAACCGCATGCCCCTGCTCAACAAACTGGGTGTTCGTCGCGCTGGGGCAGACAAATACAGCCTGGCTCTTGATATACGGCATCAGTTCCGACCAGAAGTTTGGCTGGGCAGTCGGGTCGTCCATCGGGTCGCACCACCAGGGTGTCGGCAGAGTGGCCACGTAGTTACCCGGGTAGGTCTCATCGTAGTCATCGGTGTACATCTGATTGGCGAGATCGATCTGCTTCAGATTGGAGATACACGAGATGGCGCGCGCCTTCTCGCGAGCCTGGGCAAAAACGGGAAAGAGGATAGCTGCTAGAATAGCTATGATCGCTATAACGACCAAAAGCTCGATCAGTGTGAATGCGCTTCTTTTTGCCTGCACGGGAAGTCCTTTCGTCATTGAGAGACGCGCTGGATGTTGTGGTGGAACTGTGGGATGATGCCGGGCAGCTACGGCCCCCACCTACCGGCCCGGCAGAGGCCGGTAACGCCCGAGGCCGGTCGTGACCCGGCGCGGACACGACAACTCTTGCATTTGGGTTGCCGGCGATCCGGGTCACGGCAACTACGCCGGGGCGCCGGTCAATTGCTCACGTGCTTATCGACGTGTTGAACCTGTGTAATGGTACACACAATCGAACCGTAAAATCAAGTGAAAAATCAATAGCCGGAATCGAACGGGGAATTGAGCAGCGGACTCTGCTTGAGCCGGCGTCGCGCTTCGTCGTAGCGCTCTTTACTGATCGTTCCTCCGCCACGGAGGTGAACCCGGCCGTCCGGTCCTGTTATCGAGCCCGTTGCCCCGGAAGGCTCCGTATTGTCACCCTGCTGTTTCAGCATGCTGCGCGCCTGCGCCGTAATGGGGTCGGTACCGGCAGTAGTTTGCGGCGACATGCCGTCGCCGGCGGCTGATGGCGAGATAGCGGGGGCGGGCAGACCGCCGGAAGCGCCGGCCAGGCGGCCGCGCAGGAAAAGCCAGACGGCGAGCCCCACGGCTATCGCCGTGCCGATCCGAACTCCCCACAGTACCGCCTTGACCAGGGCCCCTGCCCCGCCAGGAGTTTTGCCACCTGCTGCCGGCTCCGCCCAGGGTGGTGGCGCGGCGGGAAACGCCGTTCGATACGCGTGCCCGCACTGTGCGCATGCGCCGGCATCCAGCGGCGCACGCGCACCACAGCGGGGACAGATCTTCTCCTGGGCGATCACACCTTTAGAGACGCGCCTCAGTGGTTGTTGAGTTGCATGGAACCATGGCCGATTCCCAGTACAAACTCGATACCACCGGTGATCAGCTTTTGATACAGAGGATCGCGCCACACCTCCTGGCGATGACCAAGCACGGTGTAGAACACCCGGCCCTTGCCGTATGGCTTGACCCACGCGATCAGGTGATCGCCCGGGGAATTGGCGTTCGGGCTTCCATCCGGCGGCCAGTGATTGATGGAAAGCAAAACATGCACATCGGACCGGCTGGAGTTCTTGAGGAGGTAAATCTCATCAAAAACGCGCCACATGCTATTTCCAGCTATCGAGTGCTGGGTTGCATCACCGGTTGCCATCTCGCCGGCAGGAACGGTCTGCCTGGCTGCTTCTGCAATGGCCCTGGTTGCCGGGTTGTTGGGATCATCGATATGAATGTCGATCGCCGACTGGTTGTGGTGCTCCTGAAACTCCCCACCCAGCATCTGGATGTATGCGGAGACGCCATCGGTCTGCCCGGGCCACTGATGAAAGGTATCGCTGCCGGAGTGCATGGCGGCAAAGCCGTGACCTTCATGGATGTAGTCCAGAAAGCCCTGTGGATCGGGAAGTGGCAAAACGCCGGTTGTATTGGCGAAGATGACGGCGTCGTAGTGACGCAGCGCATCGCGCGTCATCTTCTGCTGCATCTCGGCATCGGTACGCACGAAATCGGTATCCCACAAGCCGGTCTGCTCGCCCAGCTCCTGTATCGTCTGCTCGGCAACCGGGATGCTGTCGTGCCGGAAGCCTTTGGTGACCGTAACAACCAGGATGTGCTTTTTGCGGCGCGCCGTAGTGGCGGCTGCCGGCAGTACCGCGCCGATGACCAGCATCAGCGCCGGCGCCAGCCAGAAGGCCGAACGAATACCCGAATGCATTTCAGATCTCCTCCGGCGGAACGATCGCGCCGGTGTTCATATTGATTTTCACACGTGCGGGCCGCGCGCTGTGCCAGCGCTTGTGCCCGTCGATCCAGATCCCAAATCCCTTGAAGTTGGGTGCGTAGACGCCGCCTCGCCCATCCCAGGCGATGGTGACGGAGTGGCCGCGCAGATGCTGACCATCGAGGAGGTAGTGGCTCCATGCGCCGCGCGGCAGCAAACTGTCCACTTCCAACACGTCGTCGGACCGCGGCACGATGCCGATAAGACCCGTGATGAGTGGGTCAATCCATGTGGAGTGGTTGTAATCCCGCTGTTCCGTCTTCCATGCACCGGTATCGCCGTTATAGTACTCGCCGGTCCATGGATAGACCCGGTCTTGATCGCGGAACTGCGCGCGCGTAAACGACACAAACAGCTCCAGCAGATGGCGCGGCTGGAGTGCGCAGGCTGGGTAGCTGCGCAGCGTGTTGATCATGGCGCTCATTACCAGACTGTTTGCGTGCGGCCAGGTTGGCCCATTCCACATGCAGCCGCTGCCACCCGGTCCCAGCCTGTTGGGCCAACCGGTCTGCGAATATGCCGGACAATCTCGCGATGCGGATGCCAGCGGCCAATGCGTCCAGAAATAGTCGGCGCTGAGCGCGGTGTTCCACAGCGTTTCGTATCCCTTACCCGGCGGCGGCAGATTGAAGTAGAACGGGTAGATTCCGATTATCTCTTTTGCTGGCGATGGCTTGAGATCGGAGTACCGCAGTGAGTGAAACCAGTTCGTTGCGGGATTCCAGCAGTGCCGGAGCAAGGCAGCCTGTGTGCTATCGGCCAGGCGCTGGAGCCGCGCCGCCTCGGCGGCACGCCCCAGTTCCCGATAGATTCTGGCTGCGGCGCCGGCGTTGCCGAAGTTGTAAGCGGTAAGGTCCACGCGTCGCAGATGCGTCTCGTCTCCGGGCTTGTTGGTGTGGTAGCCGGCAAACGAGAAGAAGGATGGCTGCCACTCCATTCCGGTCCACCAGTGGCTGTCAACCACCAGGAGCGGACTGTTATCCCAGCCGTAAACGCGTCGCCAGCCCTCTGCATTGGCGGCAACCGGATCGGCCACACTGGCGAGGCGTTCGCGATCTGCATGGACCTGATAGACGTCCCACGCCGTGGATGCGATCCAGTCCGTGTATTGACCGCCCTGTTGGCCGTGAGGCGTGATATGGCTGGGAAATATCCCGTCTGGGCGCGGATTCTTGCACCATGTCTGCAGATGGCCCCAAGCGTAGTCGGGATCGCGGAGCCAGCGTGACTCGCGAATCTGGTGGCCGGCGCCATAGCTGATAACGTTGGCGTACCAGTCGGCGGTCCACCTGCCCTCGGCGAAGGTACGGTACCTGAGGGCGCCCAAACCGGGTTTCATGCTGTTCTTGAGGAGGTTGTACCAGCGATGCCGGTACATCTTGGTGACCATTGGGTCGCTGCAAGCGAAGACGGCGCAATTCGCCTCAAAGAGCGCGGCGTGGCGCCTTTGCTGTGCGGCGAGCAGCGAATCGGGCCGGGCTGAAAGCACCGCGTGAAGGCGAGCGTCGGCCTCGGCTGGCGATCGGCCGGCGGCCATGGCAAACGCCAGGGTGACCGGCTTTCGCGGCTGTAGGTTCAACCAGAACGAGGTTTGGCGCAGCAGGCCGTCGTCGGCGCCACCGCGCAGATAGACGGGAAAGCCATCCACCAGCCGCTCGTCGGCGAAGCCGTCCAACGTGCCGCTGAGCTCGGAGTCCATCCTGAGAAATGCGGGCAGTGGCGTCGCACCCGTGTTCTCCAGGCGGATTACCGACACCATCACGTCGTTGCCGGCGATCCATTTATCGCCACTCACCTGAACGGGAGCGGCTGCGGGACGCGCCGGTCGGTCGCCGGGAGCAAAGCTCGGCTGAAAGCCGTAGAGGCCGGTATAGAGGTTCTCGTCGCGGTTGCGGAATGTGAGGCGAATTTCACGAGCAAAGACCGGGGCGGCAAAGCCGATTCTGTTTGGGCCGGCAACCGGGTTCAAGGGAGCGATCGAGACCTGCCGCCAGCCGCCCTCCATTCGGGTTTCAACCGAAACGGAATCCGGCGGTGCGCAGCCGCCATTGGGCTGGTCACTGTAGAACCAGACTGTAAGGCCATCGAGTTTGCGCAGGCCGCCGAGGTTAACCTGGTACCAATCGGTGCGGTTACCGCTGCTCCAGCAGGTCCAGCGCTTCTCGGGCACAAACGGCTGGGTCAGCGGGTTATCGACGCGGTCGGTGGTGAAGGTGAACGAAGCGAACGCCGTGGGGCCTTCTGCGGGAAGGCCAACCTGATGGACGTGGCTCGGCATGGAAACGCCATGAGCCGGCGTGTATGCAACACCGTTTACATTCACCACCACTTCGAAGGCGTGAAGGTTGGTGATGTAGAGCAGATGAACGCTGTCGGGGAAGCCCCAACCCTGCGGATTGCCGGCCCAGAGCAGTTCGCCCGAACTGCCGAACGGCACATCTTCGCTCCAGGGCCGCGCCAGTACGCCGTCCATATCCAGGCGCTCGGAGGCGAAGATGCGCACCGGTCTCCGGGATGGCGCGGGCGAAGCGCCAACTCCAGATGCCAATGCGGAGGCGGCTGCAATCGCCTCGCGCCGCGTCAGCTTCATGGCAACAGCGGCGGATCGAAGCTGCGCAATGCGGCAACCAGGTCCGTAACGGAGGCGGCCGACGCGTGGAGAGCGGAACGCTCCGATGAGGTCAGTTCCATGCCCACAACTTCCTCCACGCCATTGGCGCCGAGGCGCGCAGGCAGGCCCACGTACAGGTTATCGATTCCGTATCCGCCTCCGTTGGCTCCGCTGTATACGGAGCACGGGAGGATGCGGTTGCGATCGTTGAGTACCGCGTCGATCATCTGCGCCAGTGCGGCGGATGGAGCATAGAAGGCGCTGCCCGTTTTGAGCAGGCCGACGATTTCACCGCCGCCTTTGCGGGTCCTCTCAACGATCCGCTCCAGCCGATCCGGCTTGATGAGCTGCGAAACCGGCACACCGCCTGCGGTAGTGCAGCCCACGATGGGAACCATGTCGTCGCCGTGGCCGCCCAACACCCACGCGCTGATCTCTGCCACCGAGATGTTGAGTTCCATCGCCAGAAATGCACGGAAGCGGGCCGTGTCCAGAATGCCGGCCTGGCCGAAGACGCGCTGTGGCGGCAAGCCGCTGGTGTGAAGCGCCACATGACACATCGCATCCAGCGGGTTGGTGAGCAGGATGAGGATGGCGCCGGGCGAAGCCGAAACGGCTGCGCCGGTCACATCGCGCACGATGCCGGCATTCACCTTCAGCAGGTCATCACGGCTCATGCCGGGCTTTCGTGGAAGTCCGCTGGTGATCACCACGATGCTGCTGCCCGCAGTGTCGTCCCAATCGTTGGTACCGGTGATGCGGGCATCCGATCCGATAACCGGCATGGCCTCGAGCAGGTCCAGGGCCTTGCCCTGCGGCATCCCCTCAACAATATCAAACAGAACAACGTCGACATCACCGCGGAGCGCAAGCCAGTGGGCCAGCGTAGCGCCGGTCTGTCCGGCGCCCGCGATCGTAACTCTCTTTCTCATGTTTCCTCTTTGCTTTGCAGAGCGCCGGCTCAGGCAGCCTGCATGGTTTGGATAATGGCGTCGGCCATCTGGCTGGTGCCGACCGCGGTGGGATCACTGCGGTCCGGCTTCATGTCGTAGGTCACCTGTTTGCCTGCGGCAATCACGGCGGCCACGGCGCTTTCCAGCCGGTTTGCCGCCTCCTCCTCGTGAAGGTGGCGGAGCATCAGCACACCGCTCAGAATGAGCGCTGTGGGGTTCACCTTGTTCTGACCTTTGTACTTCGGCGCGGAGCCGTGAGTCGGCTCAAAAAGCGCGGCGTGGTGACCAATGTTGGCGCCCGGCGCCACACCAAGGCCACCGACCAGGCCCGCGCAGAGGTCCGACAGGATATCTCCGTAGAGATTCGGCAGCACCAGCACGTCGTACAACTCCGGCTTTTGAACCAGCTGCATGCACATGTTGTCGACCAGGACCTCGTGATACTCGATGTCGCGATACTCCTCCGCAACCTGTCCGCAGACGCGGAAGAAGAGGCCATCGGTGAACTTCATGATGTTGGCCTTGGCCACCGAAGTCACCTTGCGGCGTCCGTTTGCCCGGGCGTAGTCAAATGCAAATCGGGCAATGCGCTCCGTGCCGGTGGTAGAGATCGGTTTGATTGAGATGGCTGCATCCGCCGCTATCTTGCCCCCGGCCATGTCGATAATCGTCCGCGCTTCGGCCGAGTGCGCCTCGTACTCCACGCCGGCGTACAGATCCTCGGTGTTTTCGCGAACCACAACCAGGTCCACATCCTGGTAGCGAGAGCGAATGCCCGGGTAGTATTTGCACGGCCGAAGGCATGCGTAGAGGTCCAGCTCCTTGCGCAGCGCCACATTCACCGACCGGAATCCTGTACCGATCGGCGTGGTGATGGGCCCTTTCAGCGCCACGCGATTCCGGCGGATGCTGTCGATAACTTCCTGCGGCAGCGGCGTGCCGCGGCTCGCCATGACGTCGACGCCGGCATCCTGCACATCCCAGTTGAACTCAACGCCGGTGGCTTCCAAAACGCGGCGGGCCGCCTGCACCAGTTCAGGGCCGGTACCGTCGCCACGAATAAGCGTAACGTTATGCGCCAATGCGAACTCCTTGGTGCCCCGGCCGCATCGCGCCGGCGCGATGCGGCGGATGAGCGAGATTACAGATTTCCGAGTACGTCGCCGAGTACGTTTCCAAGGCCGCTGCTGGCGGTATTGGTGGTTTGGTGAGCAAGAATGGCGCCCGCCATGCGCGAGAACGGCATGGTTGAGAGGATCACGTGTCCGGGTCCGACCATCGAGATCAGAAAGATGCCTTCGCCGCCGAACAGCGTGTTCTGGAGCCCGCCGATGAACTCCACGTCGTAACTTACCGATTCCTGAAACGCCACCGCGCAGCCGGCTTCCACACGGAGCCGCTGACCCGGCTGCAAGTCGAACTCCACAAAGTTGCCACCACCGTGTATGAACGCGTCGCCCATACCAGCCAGGCGCTGCAGTATGAAGCCGGCGCCGCCAAAGAACCCGGCGCCCAGCCGCTTCGTAAGCGCAATGCTGACCTGTACGGAGGTCTGGCTGAAGAGGAACGACTCCTTGGAGCAGAGCCATGCGTCGTTCTTCAGCGTCAGCTGCCTTGTGTGCCCGGGATAGTGTGCAGCGAAAGCCACCACTCCCGGCGCTCCCACGGCCTGAAAATGCGAGAAGAACGCGGTAGAGCCGCCGAGCATCCGCCCGAGGCCAGCCATCAGCCCGCCGGTCATTTTGGTATTGATCTGCACCGAATCGGTGAGGTAGATCATGGCGCCGGCTTCGGCCTGAACCTCCTCGCCGGGCTGAAGCTCAACAGAAACGCACTGCATGACATCGCCGATTACGCGGTACTCCATCACTGGCCTCCAATCCGAGAAACTGGCGCGGCGGGAACCGCACAACCATTATAGTGCGTTTCGAGGCTCCGGCGAGATTCGGAGCAGCCGCGGACGCAATGCGGTTCCGTTTCCGACGAGCTCAGGGCTGCAGCCCCGGTTAACCGGGGCCGTGCCGCACGATTGCATTCTGCGGCTGCATGTTCAGCCCGCAGTCTCTATTTCGCCGCCGCCGGCTGCCGGCGCTGCTTCTTGCGATCCTGTTTACCCGGCTTTCGCCGGCCGTCGGGGCCGATGCCTGTTTCTGCCGGACCCTGAGTTTCGTCCCAGGTGTCTTCGTCCTCAAATGAGAACTCCACGGTGCGGATGCGCACGGTGTCGCCATCTGCCGCGCCGAGCGCCCGGAGCTTGCGCACCACGCCCAGGCGCTCCAGGGTTCGCTGCAGCCGGCGGACCGCGTGCTCATTGCCGAAGTCGGTCATGGCTACCAACCGCTCCAGCGAGCGGCCCTTGACGCACCACGCCAGGTCTGCGTCGCGCTCCACGGCCCATGAGGTATCGGCAGTGTCCGGAGGACCGGAAATCAGTACATGGTCGTCGACGGCGGTCGCGACGGGCGGCGGCAGCATTGCGGCAATAGCGAAAACAAGCTCGCGCACTCCGGCATGGGTTGCTGCCGAGATGCAGACCACGGTGCGGCGACGTTTGCGCAGCGCGCGGCGCACCTGCTCCACCCGCTCCGGATCGGCGATGTCGATTTTGTTGAGCGCAACCAGCTGCGGCAGGCGGGCCAGGCGCGGATTGTACTGCTTCAACTCGCGGTTGATGATCTCATAATCCTGCAGCGGATCACGACCGTCGACTCCGCCGACGTCCAGCACGTGCACCAGCAGGCGGGTACGTTCCAGGTGGCGGAGGAACTCGCGTCCGAGCCCTGCGCCGGCGCTGGCGCCTTCGATCAGTCCCGGCATGTCGGCCATAACAAAGCTGCGCTCGTCATCGATACGAACAACGCCAAGGTGCGGGATGAGCGTTGTAAATGGGTAGTTCGCAATTTTGGGACGCGCGGCCGATACCGCGCTGATTAACGTCGACTTGCCGGCGTTTGGGAAGCCGAGCAGCGCGACGTCGGCCAGCAGCTTCAACTCAACGCGCACGCGAAACTGTTCGCCGGGCTCACCCAATTCCGCAAAGCGTGGCGCCTGATGGATGCTGCTGGCAAAATGCGCATTACCGCGCCCGCCAACACCACCGTGAGCAACGATGCCGGATGCGCCTGGAGCCACCAGGTCCGCTAACACGGCGCCGGTTTCGGCGTTGGTTACCACCGTTCCCGGCGGCACCTTCACAATCATGTCGGCGCCGTTGCGGCCAAACATATCCTTGCTGCCGCCATCCGAACCACGCTCGGCAGCGTACTTGTGATGGTAGCGAAGGTGCAACAATGTGGTCAGGTTGGAATCGACCGTAAAGAGGACGTTTCCGCCATGACCGCCGTCACCGCCATTCGGGCCACCATGCGGAACGTACTTCTCTTTACGAAAAGTCACCATCCCGGCGCCACCGCTGCCGCCGGCAACCTCGAACTCCACTTCGTCTACAAAGATGCTCATAAACAGCCGCACTCCGTCGGTCCTGACCGGCGCCACACAGCAAGCCGGCCGCCGGAGCATGCTCCGTGGCCGGCTTGAATTGGTGGAGGTGGGGAGACTCGAACTCCCGTCCCCAACCACTCAACCCCCTGCGTCTACGAGCGTATCTCCCTCGTTTGTCTCGCGGCGATCTACCTGGGGAGCCCTGCTGACCGCGCGCCAGCCGCCCTTTGATTTTCCTGCCTGGCCGGGCGGCCCCACCAGGCTGGTGAGTTGGATTTAGTTACGCCCGTTTACCGCTCGTCCAACTGGAGCGGTGCGGACGCGCGGCCATCAGGCCGCGAGCGCGTAGTTTTGTGTGTTCGCGTTTAGGTTTTTGCCGCTTTTAACGAGGCCTGCGGCACCTCGACTCGCTGCAGAAGGTAACGTGCGCCGGGTCGACACCAATCACCCCCATACATACTTCTACCAGTATACTGCCACAAAAGTTCGTCAGGCGGAAAAGTCGTCCGATGCAGCACGGATTCTGTCACCAAAAGCCGCGGCGAGCGTTGGCAAACGGAAGTGGAGGCAGAGCCGGAAGCGGAGCCGTGGATCGTCTGGCAAGCGGCCTTGCCTGCATGGAGGCGTCGCGGACATCAGCCGTGCGGCGACGGGCCGTTGCCAGCCGACGCAGCGGTTGGAATCGGGCGTCTCACTCGTCCAGCTCGTCCGGGACAGGTGCCGACGGGTTGGCCTTCTGACAGCCAGCGCGCAGCGAAGCAACGCAGCGCCTGTATCGCCGGTGTTCTACTCGCCGGAGTAGCACCCACGGCAGGTGATAGTGCGGCCACAGCGCTATTGCGGCACGACCGAGCACGGCGGCACGACGGAGGCGCCCGGCGTTGATCGCCTCAGCGGTGGCCGCCATGAGCGAGATGGATGCGTGGGCCCTCCAGAGCCTGAATCGGGCGCGCGGTACCATGAACGGCAACGAGAGTAGAAAGAGACACGTCCGGATCGTGTCCCGCAACCGCGCTCGTCCCTCGGGTATGGGTCGCTCTGACCCGCTGGCGGCACGGTTCACGCGAACGCCGCTCCGATGCAACCCTCGAGTAGCCCGAAACAAATCTCAGCATCCGCAAGGGGGGTCGGGGCGCATCCCGCGATCGCGACGTCGTACGTATCCGCCACCGAATGCTGGAAGAGGCTTATGAGGAGCGGCGACCCCATTCTCAAGCAACCACTGTATGCAGCTGCAGCTACAGCGGCAGCGGCCGCGGCGCATGCCTTGTACATCGCGGCGGCTTCCTCCAACCACATTTCGAATGTCTGAACGCAGAGTTCAAGTGGCTCAGCCTGAAAAGCCATCGGCATCCCCCTCGCCACCAGCACATCCCCTCCACCGCCGGCGCTCGCCACCATCCCCTCCTCCTCGACGAACCGGCCATCGAAGCGCCGCAGCGTCGCCGCGGTTGCCATTTGCCTGTTTTCAACTCCGGCGTGACTGCCTCCTGATCCGCCTCTCGTTCTGCCCCACGAGCCACCGCATTAACGATCCCATAGCCAGCTGCCACCCGTTGTACGGGCGAAGTCGCGCTGGCGGATCCGACGGAGGATAGCTAAGCTCAATCCGCCTTACCGCATCCTCCAAATCTGGGGACGTGGGCAGGTATTCGCGGAGCAGAACTGACGCGGCGGAATCACCCGCCGCTGCCGCCAGCATGACATGCTCCGGACCGACGTACTCGGCGCTGCACTGGGCGGCCACCAGGGCGGCGCGATATAAGACCGCGTTGAATGAATGCATGCGTGTCTCTAGCGGCAGGCCCGCGGTATCCGACACGGACTCGACCCCGGCCGCCAGTGCGTCCGGATCCCGCCCGAGTTCGTTAAGCAATTCGTCCACCACGCGGCAGTGGCCGCGTAGAATCGCGACCACGAGGTCGTCAGCGGAAGCCCCGCTAACGCCTCGCGCAACATTCTCGCGCCCGGCCCGGATCATCGACCGCGTCACCTCACGTGTGTAGCGCAGCCGCCTGGCGGCCCGCGCACTAGCTGTTCCCACCGGCCTATTGCCCGTTGCAGACGATGAGGTAATAGTACATGCATGTGTCTCCCGCAGCCGTGTCACCGAGGCTAATGCACAGCCTAAACAGCAACGAGCATCCGCCTGTCACCAGCAGCGCGCAAGCCTGTTCGCAGAACGGCGGACTGAAATGGTAATGCCAGATGCACCAGGCGATACAGGCGTATTTCGGAAGGCCTGGCGGAATATCATGCTCGCGGCCTTGCGGGCAGACGAGGGCCCCCCTCGCCACCAGCGTATCCCCTCCGCCCCCGGCGCTCGCCACCAACCCCGCCTCCTCCACGAACCGGCCCTGGAAGCGCCACTGCGTGGCGGCCGAGCCGCTGGTGCGAACAGCCCGCGATGCTGCCGTACACGGCGACCGGAATCGGGCACGTCGCCACCTGTACCGCGCCTGGCCACCGGCTCACCGCGTGGGGATAACGACCAGTACATGGTGTGTTACGAGGCTCAGCGCACGCGAATCCGGCAACCACGCACACGTCCGCACAAGCGTGTCGTATCGCCGGCTCCGCACGGACCAAATCCGGCGCATTCGACTGCCGGTGACACCACTCGTCCACAGCGTAAAGCGTAACCTGGGTCTTCTTCGCAAACTCAGGGACCTCGATGGAGCATAGCCGACCGGCCATGACGGTACACCGCTGACCGTAATCCAGCCGAGTTGACGGCCGTCCGGTGAAAAGCACAGCCGGACTGGCACGCCGCTGCTCGGCAGTCGCGCTAGCCAACTGGCCGTGTGTCCTGGCCCCCCGCCGCGCGGCAGCCACGAGACAATGCGGACCACGTGTGCGCCGCCCGATGAAACAGTCGGCGGCGAGATGCCGACCGCGGGCATTGAGGTGAGTGCGGACCGGCGGGCAGAAGCGGTAGGCGCCGCATAGGTGCCGACGGCATACGGAAACCGATAATATAACGGTGATCTTGAGGCTGCCAGCACGTCTCCATAAATCGCTCCGCTCGTTGCGCCCGCTGCCGGAAACGCCAGCGCTGCGGCAGGCGCTGATGAAGCAGGCACGACCCTGCTCCCGGCTGTGTCCGCCGGCCCGAAATGTACGTAAGCGGAAGTGAACCCGCCTCGCGGCGGCGGGCGCCAGTCGATCTCTATCCAGCAACTGGTCGTTCCCACCCAAAACACGCCGCAGAGGCCATGGAGCGGGGCGGCGAAGAAGCCGGACCCTGCCACCGACGCACCGCAGGCCTCGTGGCATCCCGCATCCCACCAGATTATCCAGCGTCCATCGCCGGACACGGATGGCTGGGCGCCGAGCGCCCCCGAGCGCGCTAGCAACGCCGTGAGCCTCGGCTGCCGCGTATCCGCACCGGTGCGAGTGTCTCGTACCCTGAGTTCCGAACCACCGCCGAGGCTGACGGGTCGTCGCGAGGAATACAGCAGGCGATGGGACGATAGCCAAACGCACACCGGAACGTCTCCCCCCCATCTCGCCAACCGGATGTCACCCGGTTGGTGGGGGGTGCCGACTCCTGGACCCGGCACGGCGGACATGGAGAGACACGCCACCGTTGTAGTAAATAGGCGGCTGAGACCGGCGCACCGCCCAACGCCCGTGCATCCTGCCATCATCACGCGAACCTTCCGAGGTATATCGTGCAGCCATTCCAGGTTCCGGGCTCTCTGCATACACACGCGACAGCAGTTAAACATACGCAACAGGGGTACGGCCACATGCCCTGATCCGAGCACGCGCGGTGGCAGCCGCGCCACTCCGGGTCGTCGGCGCAATGTCGCCAGCCGCCTCCGCGCAGTATTCCGGCAGGCTCAGTGCGGCCCCAGCAGGGTTTCGGCAAGGGGCCTCCGCAACCACGGGACGGTTTCGCCGCGGCTGCGGATTCGCTGGCCACCACGACAATCCTCGCCACCAGCACATCCTCACCTCCTCCGGCGCTCGCCACCAGCCCCTCCTCCTCAACGAATTGTCCCTGGAAGCGCCACTGCGGTTACGGGCATACGAGTTCTCGCCCGCGGATGAGCTACCGGCCAGCTTGGCCACCTGCGACAGCGGGCTTCGCGGGTCGGATGTTAAGCAGTAAGTCGCATCGCCCGCCGCACGATGAAGCCTCCGCACGGATCACGTACCCAGCGCTGGTGACCTCGAATGTCGGCATCGAGTGCGGAAGACCGACCGTCACCTGGCGAGTTGCGCCGCTGATAGTGACACCGAGGTTGTTGGGCAGTTCGGTTACATCCGGAGCGGGCTCTCCGGGGTAGCCCTGAACGTGGCCGATCACGATCCGAGGGTTGGACGACCTTTCCTGGCCAACACCGAGAATCCTGACGCGAACAGTTGAGGACAACGTGCGGGCGGCGCCACGCGCACTAGCCGGCTTCGCCCGCCGGATATTGAGCAGCATATCCCATCGCCCGCGGCTCGACACGGCCTCCGCCCGGATGACATACCCGGCGCTGGTGACCTCGAACTGCGGCATCGAGTGTGGTAGGCCGATTGTAGTACGGCGTGCCGTGCCGCGGATTATGACACCGAGGTCGTTAGCCAGGTCGGATACGTCGGGAAAGGTCTCCCCGGCATAGTCCTGAATGTCTGCCGTCAGCATCCACGGGCGATCAGATTTTTCCCGTCCAACGCCGAGTATCCTTAGGCGTAACAGCGCCGGCAACTCACGAGCGTGCACGCGCACGGCGGCCCGTTGTGGAGGTGGAGCGCCGGAGGCCGCCAAGCCGAGCACCGGCGCACAACCGATCGCCGCGGCCGTCGCGATTGCGCACAAACCTTGTGTACCTGTCGTCATCTCGTCCTCCTAGATGTCGATCGGTGGGCCGCCGCCGGCGCACGAAATGTGGATGTGAATCACACCTTTGAGCGGAGCAGTGCAACAACACGCGACCACCAATGGGTGCCCCTTGGCCTTGCAATACCCGGCGCAGTATCCCAACCAGTAGTGGTCAGTGCAGATGTGCCAGCCCTCCGTCGGATAGTCCTTTGCTAGCTTTGCACATTCCGGATTCTTATCGGCAGGCGGCTTCGGCTTGCCGGCCAGCGCAACGCCCCTCGCCACCAGCATATCCCCTCCGCCGCCGGCGCTCGCCACCAACCCCTCCTCCTCCACGAATCTGCCCTCGAAGCGCCACTGCGTGGCGGCCGAGCCGCTTACGTACATCAATACGCCGAACGCGTCGTACAGGTTGTTGCTGAGCACGTTGGCGGAGCCGTCGGTGATGACGCCGGCCGTTCCGCCGGCGTCGAAGAGGTGCCATTCCGAGTTGCGCCTGTAGATGGATGAGCCGCAGCCCATGCCGCGGAGATAGAGCGCGCTCGTCGACCATGACTGGCCCGTGAGGTCGCTCGTCTGCTCCACCAGGTCGCCGGCGCTGCAGGCGACGCCGCACGGGAACCAGGTCCAGACGGCGTTCGCGATATCCTTCTTCCACCTCCGCCCGCCGTCGAAGGCATATCCGTATTCGTAGGCTGTTGTGCCGCCCATCATTTCGGAGAGTTGGAATCGGATGCGCCGCGCGATTTACGCTTGCCCGCCATCACAATTGACCTTTCTCCAGCCTTGCCGGCTTGCAGTCGGACGTCAAACGGTTGCCTGATGAGGCGTACGTCGCGGGGCGGATTGAGGTCCTGTGGCGTGCGTCTTATCTAAATGATTGCCGACGATGCGCTGTCGGCGAACAATTGCCAAGATACCGTGTTAACCAGGATGATGTTACCTATTCTACAACGCCGGTTTCGTGCTGTCAGGGCCTTTGGGACAAAAATGGTAAAAAACTTTGTCGGGATTCGACCGCACGAGAGGGTCGCGCTTCAGGCGGGACCGGAAGCGGGCGCCTGAGCCTATATGGCGCATTGGTCCCATCTGGTTAGCGCCTACTCCAGTGCGGGGCGCTTGCTGAAACGCGACCAATGGGACATATGAGACATATGCGGTAGCCGGAATCGCAGCCTGGCGCACAGCCGGAACCATCCCACTGAGGTTCGTCCACGGTGCGCGGTCTGGGGCCGCTACTCCACTTGCCGGCCACGTGTGCGCGAACCTATATGTCCTAGTTGTCGCATTGGTCCCATCTGGTGAGCGCGCACCCCAGTGCCAAACGTGATAGCAGCGCGCAACGCCTGCTGAAATGCGACCAATGGGACGTCTGAGACTTATGCGGCAGCCGGAATCTGCGCCTGGCGCACAGCCAAGCGCCGCTACTCCGCTTGCCGGCCACGTGTGCGCGAACCTATATGTCCTAGTTGTCGCATTGGTCCCATGTGGTGAGCGCGCACCCCAGTGCCAAACGTGATAGCAGCGCGCAACGCCTGCTGAAATGCGACCAATGGGACGTCTGAGACTTATGCGGAAGCCGGAATCTGCGTCTGGCGCACAGCCGGAACCATCCCACTGAGACTGTTCCGCGATGCTCGGCGGGTCGGCGGAGCGAGGAGCAGAGCGGCTCTTCGGCGCCGCGTGGCGCCTACGTACGCGGTGTGATTACAATATGCCGCTGCGGCTCATTACCCTCACTGTAGGTGGTTACGTCCGGATCATCCACCAGGGCTGTGTGAATGATGCGCCGCTCATTGGGCGGCATCGGCTCGAACTCCGCTTCCTCGCCACTCTCGCGGACCAGCGACGCATACTCCATGGCTTTGGCTCGAAGGGCTTCTGCCCGGCGCTCGCGGTAACCACCGGCGTCCAGCGAAACGCGGAGGTCCCCGCCGATCCGCCGAGCGGCGATAAGGTTGACAAGCAGCTGGAGCGAGTCGAGTACATGGCCGCTGCGACCCCAGACCTCCGCCGAGTCGCCGCCGGAGAGCTCGATGTTGACCCATGGCAGCTGCGCGCTCACCACGCGGACGTCGGCCGGATGGCCGGCCGCTTCACACAACTCGGCGGCAACCTCCGCGGCCACGGCCGCGTCGTCGTCGCGAACGGTCCCGCCACCCTCATCCGTTGGAAAATCCCGTGGTTCTTCGCTGCTCATAGCCCGCTCCTGTGATGCCGTTGAATTCGCCGCTACCGCTGGCGCTTCTTGCGGGGCCGTGCCCGGAGCTCGGTATTGGCTATCGGTCGTACGGCAACCGGCACATTACCGCCCTCCTTACCATTGCCGCCACGTCCGCCACTCTTGCCGTTGCGCACTCCGGAATCCTCCGGCGCCTTCGGGCCGGCAATCACCATCGATCCGGCGCCACCGCTCCCGCTCTTGCCAGGTCGATATACATAGAAGTACTGCTGTACCGCGGTCAGAGCGTTCAAAACCAGCCAATAGAGGATGAACGCCGATGACCATCGGTACATTACAAACATGTAGAAGAGCACCGCCGTCATCATCACATTCATCGGCTTCTGCTGCGCCTGCTGCTGTGGATCCATCATGGGATTCAGCGACATCATCAGATAGTTGCTG